>NZ_JBEPFC010000087.1:0-29674 GCF_040301705.1 Streptomyces sp. NPDC000151
CCCCGGCTCAGCCGGCCCCGGTGTCCAGTCGCGCGAGGGACGCCGCCGCCGCGGCCGCCAGGCGGGGGTGGTCCAGGGCCGCGGTGAGGGCCGGGACGGCGCGCGGGTCGCCGAGGGCGCCGAGGCCCTCCACGCAGGCCAGGGCGACGCGCCAGTACGGGGTGTGCGGGGTGAGGAGGCGTTCGAGAGTGGCGATCAGGGCCGGGACGGACTCCGGGGCGCGGAGGTCGGCGAGGAGGCGTACGGGGTGCAGGGCATAGGCCGTGCGGAGGGGGTTGGTGGCGAGGGCGGCGGCGGCGCGGGCCGTACGGGGGTCGCCGAGGCGGGCCAGGGCGTGCGCGGCGGTGGCGCAGCGGACCGGGTCGCGGTAGTTCAGCAGCAGGACGAGCGTCTCGAAGGCGCGACGGTCGCCGGCGCAACCGAGGGAGAAGGCGGCGATCTCGCGTGTCCAGAGCGGGCGCTCGACCGCCGTGAGCATCCTGGCCAGCTCTTCTCTGCCCGCGGGGGTGTTCTTGCGGGCGAGGGCCAGCAGGCGTTCGTAGGTGACGAGATCGGCCGGCGACCGCAGCTCGCCCCGTACTCGGTCGGTCAACTCGTGGAATCGGTCTTCCATTTGCGGTGCTCCTCCCCCGCTGCCTCGGCGTGGCCCGCGCCACAGATTAATTCCCCCTTTTCCCCCTGGCGCTTGCCGTTACCCGCGAGTTAATCTGCTGGCACGAGCAGCACCCCTGCTCCGGCGGCCTGGTGACGCAGCCGCCATGAGTGAAGTCGGTTCGGCACCGCACAGCACGACACACAGCCGAGTGACCGGCAGTGACCCCGGGACAGGGTCCGCCGCGCAGCTCCCTCCGTACGCGCCCCTCGACCGCGTCGACCGCGTGTGCGCTCCCCTCAGTCGTCACTTCTCCCCTGCCCGCAGGGGAACACCCTCAGGAGTCTCGCGATGGGCCTCTCGTCCACCCCTGATTCGACCCTGTCCCCCGCCACCGCCGCATCCGGCATCGCCACCGTCGCCGTCGTCGGTCTCGGCACGATGGGTACCGGCATCGCCGAGGTGCTCGCCCGCGCCGGCCGCGAGGTCATCGGCATCGACATCGACGACGCCGCGGTCCGCCGCTCGGTCACCGCGCTGGAGGCCTCCACCGCCCGTGCCGTGCGCCGCGAGCGGATCACCGAGCGCGAGCGGGCCGACGTGCTGGCCCGCTTCCGCACCTTCTCCGATCTGCAGGCCGCCGCGGAGGCCGACCTCGTCATCGAGGTGGTGCCGGAGGACTACGAGCTCAAGCGGCAGATCATCACGGCCCTGGACGGCATCGTCCGCCCGGACACCGTGCTGGCCACCGGCACCAACTCCCTCTCGGTGACCCGGCTGGCCGCCGACTCCCAGCACCCCGAGCGCGTGCTCGGTCTGCACTTCTTCAACCCCGCGCCGGCCATGAAGCTGGTCGAGGTGGCCTCCTCCGTGCTGACCGCGCCCACGGCCGTGGCCGCCGTCACCGAGCTGGCCCGCGAGCTGGGCAAGGACCCGATCGCGGTGGGCGACCGCCCCGGCTTCGTCGCCGACGGCCTGCTCTTCGGATACCTGAACCAGGCCGCCGCGATGTACGAGTCGAAGTACGCGACCCGTGAGGACATCGACGCGGCGATGCGCCTGGGCTGCGGGCTGCCCATGGGGCCGCTCGCGCTGCTGGACCTCATTGGCATCGACACCGCCCGTACCGTCCTGCAGGCGATGTACGCGGCCTCGCACGACCGGCTGCACGCGCCGGCGCCCATCCTCGGCCAGCTCGCCGAGGCGGGGCTGACGGGCCGCAAGGCGGGCCGCGGCTTCTACACGTACGAGACGCCCGGCAGCGACGCCGTCGTGCCGGACGCCGAGACCCCCGCCGACCAGCACGAGCAGGCCGGCTCGCGCACCGTGCGCAGCGTCGGCGTGGCCGGTTCCGGGACGATGGCGAGCGGCATCGCGGAGGTCTTCGCGAAGTCCGGCTTCCAGGTCGTGCTGGCCGCGCGCAGCCAGGAGAAGGCGGAGAAGGCCAAGGCCCGGATCGAGAAGTCGCTGGGCCGGTCGGTGGCCAAGGGCCGGATGACCGAGGAGGCCCGGGACGCGGCGCTCGCGGCGATCACGCCGGCGGACTCGCTGGACGCCTTCGCCGAGGTGGACCTGGCCGTCGAGGCGGTGGCCGAGGACCTGGAGATCAAGCAGCAGCTGTTCGGGACGCTGGACAAGATCTGCAAGCCGGGCGCGGTGCTGGCCACCACGACCTCCTCGCTGCCGGTCGTGGCCTGTGCGCGGGCCACCTCGCGCCCGCAGGACGTCATCGGGATGCACTTCTTCAACCCGGCGCCCGCCATGAAGCTGGTGGAGGTCGTGCGGACGGTCCTGACGGCCGACGACGTGCACGCGACGGTGCGCGCGGTGTGCGCCAAGGTCCGCAAGCACCCGGTGGACTGCGGCGACCGGGCGGGCTTCATCGTGAACGCGCTGCTGTTCCCGTACCTGAACAACGCGGTGAAGATGGTCCAGGAGCACTACGCCTCGCCGGACGACATCGACGCCGCGATGAAGCTGGGCGGCGGCTATCCGATGGGCCCGTTCGAACTGCTCGACGTGGTGGGCCTGGACGTCTCGCTGGCCATCGAGAAGGTGCTGCACCAGGAGTTCCGCGACCCGGGCCTGGCCCCCGCGACGCTCCTGGAGCACCTCGTCGCCGCGGGCTGCCTCGGCCGCAAGACCGGCCGCGGCTTCCGTGAGTACGCCAAGCGCTGACGCCGGGGGCGGCTGGGGCGGGCTGCTCGAACCGGGAGGCGGCCCGTCGGCGGCCTCCCGGCCGCCCGCCCCCCGGGCGAATGGCGCAGGCCGCGGGATTATGAAGTACCGTCCCCACATGTCCCAGCCCGCTCGTACGCAGCCTTCAGACGGTCCCGACACCCCCACGCCCGGCTCGCGCCGCGCGGCCGCCCAGCGGCTCAAGATGCGCCGCGAATTGGCGGCGGCGGCGATGGAGCTGTTCGCGACCAAGGGCTACGAAGCGACGACCGTCGACGAGATCGCCGCGGCGGCGGGCGTCGCGCGGCGGACGTTCTTCCGCCACTTCCGCTCCAAGGAAGAGGCGATCTTCCCCGACCACGACGACACCCTCGTACGGGCCGAGGCGGTGCTGGACGCGGCGCCCGCGCACGAGAACCCGCTGGACACGGTGTGCCGCGGCATCAAAGAGGTCATGCGGATGTACGCGGCCTCGCCGGCCGTGGCGGTGGCCCGCTACCGCCTGACCCGCGAGGTGCCCACGCTGCGCGAGGCGGAGATCGCCTCGGTGGCCCGGTACGAACGCCTCTTCACGCGCTACCTGCTGGGTCACTTCGACGAGGGCGCGCACCGCGAGGGCAACGACGACCCGCTGCTCGCCGAGGTCGCCGCTTCCGCGGTGGTCACCGCGCACAACCACGTACTGCGGCGCTGGCTGCGGGCCGGCGCGCAGGGGGACGTGGAGACGCAGCTCGACCACGCTTTCGCGATCGTCCGCGAGACGTTCGGCACGGGCATCGGCGCAGGGCGTACGCCCGCGACCCCGCCGCCCGCCGCGACGGCGGACCGGGAGGGCGAGGTGCTGGTGACGGTGGCCCGTACGGACGCCCCGCTCAGCGAGGTCATGCGCACGATCCAGAAGGCGCTGCGCGAGCACAAGAACTGAACAGCGGGTCGCACAGCAAGGCGCCGTCATGTCCTGGACATGGCGGCGCCTTGCTGTGCGACCCACGAGTAACAAACGTCACGTGCCACCCTCAACCGCGGCGGATCGTCCGCTTTCGCGGTGATTTATGTTGCTCATGCGTGCCGCATGGATGACATCTGAGAGAAATTGTTGGCACCGAGTGCCTTGTCGGCTGGCACGCGGTGTCATACGTTGATGTTGTCCGGGCGGCCGGTACACCCGATCTTCGGCGTACCGGTTGTCCCCGCGAACCACTGGTCCGCGCGCCCGGATGCCTGCGTCACAGGCAACCTCCCGCGCACACCCGCGCCTGCCGAGCACCACACAGCCGAACCGACGGCACCGCCTTCGCACCACCCCCGACGTTCCCTCAGCCGTTCCCCAAGCGTGCTTCGCCGGAGGCATACCGTGAACCACATTCTGGATGCGATCGTCGCACCCGACAGCAAGCGCGAAGACTTCGCGAACCTGTCCATCCCCGAGTCGTACCGCGCGATCACCGTGCACAAGGACGAGGCCGAGATGTTCGCCGGCCTCGCCAGCCGGGACAAGGACCCGCGCAAGTCGCTGCACCTCGAAGAGGTGCCGGTGCCGGAGCTCGGCCCGGGCGAGGCCCTGGTCGCCGTCATGGCGTCCTCGGTCAACTACAACTCCGTCTGGACCTCGATCTTCGAGCCGGTGTCGACCTTCTCCTTCCTGGAGCGGTACGGCAAGATGTCGCCGCTCAGCAAGCGCCACGACCTGCCGTACCACGTCATCGGCTCCGACCTGGCCGGCGTCGTGCTGCGTACCGGCCCCGGCGTGAACTCCTGGCACCCCGGCGACGAGGTCGTCGCGCACTGCCTCTCGGTGGAGCTGGAGTCCTCCGACGGCCACAACGACACGATGCTCGACCCCGAGCAGCGCATCTGGGGCTTCGAGACCAACTTCGGTGGCCTCGCCGAGATCGCGCTCGTGAAGTCCAACCAGCTGATGCCCAAGCCGGACCACCTGACCTGGGAGGAGGCGGCGGCCCCCGGCCTGGTGAACTCCACCGCGTACCGCCAGCTGGTCTCCCGCAACGGCGCCGGCATGAAGCAGGGCGACAACGTCCTCATCTGGGGCGCCTCCGGCGGCCTGGGCTCCTACGCCACCCAGTTCGCGCTGGCCGGCGGCGCCAACCCGATCTGCGTCGTCTCCAGCGAGGACAAGGCGGAGATCTGCCGGAAGATGGGCGCCGAGGCGATCATCGACCGCAAGGCCGAGGGCTACAAGTTCTGGAAGGACGAGAGCACCCAGGACCCGAAGGAGTGGAAGCGCTTCGGCAAGCGCATCCGCGAGCTGACCGGCGGCGAGGACATCGACATCGTCTTCGAGCACCCCGGCCGCGAGACCTTCGGCGCATCGGTCTACGTCACCCGCAAGGGCGGCACGATCACCACCTGCGCCTCGACCTCGGGCTACATGCACGAGTACGACAACCGCTACCTGTGGATGTCGCTGAAGCGCATCATCGGCTCGCACTTCGCCAACTACCGCGAGGCGTGGGAGGCCAACCGCCTGATCGCCAAGGGCAAGATCCACCCGACGCTGTCGAAGACGTACTCCCTGGAGGAGACCGGCCAGGCCGCGTACGACGTGCACCGCAACCTCCACCAGGGCAAGGTCGGCGTCCTCGCGCTGGCCCCCGAGGAGGGCATGGGCGTGCGCGACCACGAGAAGCGCGCGAAGCACATCGACGCCATCAATCGCTTCCGGAACGTCTGAGCCGACGGAACGACGGAAACGTCTGGGAGACCACACTCATGACTGAGCGTCAGAAGGATCGTCCGTGGCTGATGCGGACATACGCGGGACACTCGACCGCCGAGGCGTCCAACGAGCTGTACCGGCGTAACCTCGCCAAGGGCCAGACCGGCCTGTCGGTCGCGTTCGACCTCCCGACGCAGACCGGTTACGACCCCGACCACGTCCTCGCCCGCGGCGAGGTCGGGCGGGTCGGGGTCCCGGTCTCCCACCTCGGCGACATGCGCCGGCTGTTCCAGGACATCCCGCTGGAGCAGATGAACACCTCGATGACCATCAACGCCACCGCCATGTGGCTGCTGGCGCTGTACGAGGTGGTCGCCGAGGAGCAGGGCGCGGACATCACCAAGCTGTCCGGGACCACGCAGAACGACATCGTGAAGGAGTACCTGTCGCGCGGGACGCACGTCTTCCCGCCGGGACCGAGTCTCCGGCTGACCACCGACATGATCACGTACACGGTCGCCCATATCCCGAAGTGGAACCCGATCAACATCTGCAGCTACCACCTGCAGGAGGCCGGGGCCACGCCGGTGCAGGAGATCGCGTACGCGATGTCCACCGCCGTCGCGGTGCTGGACGCCGTACGGGACTCCGGGCAGGTGCCGCCCGAGAAGTTCGGTGACGTGGTCGCGCGGATCTCCTTCTTCGTGAACGCGGGCGTCCGCTTCGTCGAGGAGATGTGCAAGATGCGCGCCTTCGGCCGCATCTGGGACAAGATCACCCGCGAGCGGTACGGCATCGAGAACCCCAAGCAGCGCCGCTTCCGGTACGGCGTCCAGGTCAACTCTCTGGGCCTGACCGAGGCGCAGCCCGAGAACAACGTCCAGCGGATCGTCCTCGAAATGCTGGCCGTCACGCTCTCCAAGGACGCCCGCGCCCGCGCCGTGCAGCTGCCCGCCTGGAACGAGGCGCTGGGCCTGCCCCGCCCCTGGGACCAGCAGTGGAGCCTCCGTATCCAGCAGGTCCTCGCGCACGAGTCGGACCTGCTGGAGTACGAGGACATCTTCGCCGGGTCGCACGTCATCGAGGCCAAGGTGGACGCGCTGGTCGAGGAGTGCCTGGCCGAGATCGACCGGATCCAGGAGATGGGCGGCGCGATGGCCGCCGTGGAGTCCGGCTACCTGAAGTCGCAGCTGGTCGCCTCGCACGCGGAGCGGCGCGGCCGGATCGAGGCCGGCGAGGAGAAGATCGTCGGCGTCAACTGCTACGAGTCCACCGAGCCCAACCCGCTCACCGCCGACCTGGACACCGCCATCATGACGGTCGACCCGGAGAACGAGGCGCGGGTGGTGCAGGCGCTGCACGAGTGGCGCGACTCCCGGGACGAGCACCGGGCGCAGGAGGCCCTGTCGGCGCTGAAGAAGGCGGCGGCCGGGGACACCAACCTCTTCGCGGCCACTCTGGAGTGCGCCAGGGCCGGTGTGACGACCGGGGAGTGGGCCTGGGCCCTCCGGGACGTCTTCGGTGAGTTCCGGGCGCCCACGGGCGTCTCCAGCGCCCCGCTGGCGGTCGCCGCCGAGCAGGGCACCCCGCTCGCGGCCGTCCGCGAGAAGGTCGCCCGCACCGCCGCAGAGCTCGGCAGCGGCAAGCTGCGCCTCCTGGTCGGCAAGCCCGGCCTGGACGGGCACAGCAACGGCGCCGAGCAGATCGCCGTACGGGCCCGCGACGCCGGCTTCGAAGTGGTCTACCAGGGCATCCGGCTGACGCCCGAGCAGATCGTCTCGGCGGCCGTCGCCGAGGACGTGCACTGCGTCGGCCTGTCCATCCTCTCCGGCTCGCACGCCGAGCTGGTGCCGGACGTGCTCGCCCGGCTGCGCCGCACGGGCGTGGACGACATGCCCGTCATCGTCGGCGGCATCATCCCCTCGGCGGACGCGGCAGCGCTGCGCGAGGCCGGTGTCGCCGCCGTTTTCACCCCGAAGGACTTCGGTATCACGGAGATCATCGGCCGTATCGTCGACGAGATCCGTACCGCGAACAAGCTCGATCCCCTGGAGGTCCCCGCATGACCAGCCCCGTGAACGGTCCCGTGAACCGTCTGCGTCCGCGCCGCTCCTGCCTCGCGGTGCCCGGCAGCAACCCGCGCTTCCTGGAGAAGGCCCAGGGCCTGGCCGCCGACCAGGTCTTTCTGGACTTGGAGGACGCCTGCGCGCCGCTGGCCAAGCCGGAGGCCCGGCACACCATCGTCAAGTTCCTCAACGAGGGCGACTGGACGGGCAAGACGCGCGTCGTGCGGGTCAACGACTGGACGACCGAGTGGACGTACCGCGACGTCGTGACCGTCGTCGAGGGCGCGGGCCAGAACCTCGACTGCATCATGCTGCCGAAGGTGCAGAGCGCCGACCAGGTCGTGGCGCTCGACTTCCTGCTGACCCAGATCGAGAAGACGATGGGCTTCGAGGTCGGCAAGATCGGCATCGAGGCGCAGATCGAGAACGCCCAGGGCCTCAACAACGTCAACGCGATCGCGCAGGCCTCCCCGCGCGTCGAGACGATCATCTTCGGCCCGGCCGACTTCATGGCCTCCATCAACATGAAGTCCCTGGTCGTCGGCGAGCAGCCGCCCGGCTACCCGGCCGACGCCTACCACTTCATCCTGATGAAGATCCTGATGGCCGCCCGCGCCAACAACCTCCAGGCGATCGACGGTCCTTACCTCCAGATCAAGAACGTCGACGGCTACCGCGAGGTCGCGAACCGCGCCGCCGCTCTCGGCTTCGACGGCAAGTGGGTGCTGCACCCCGGCCAGGTCGACGCCGCCAACGAGGTCTTCTCGCCCTCCCAGGAGGACTTCGACCACGCCGAGCTGATCCTGGACGCGTACGAGTACTGCACGTCCGAGGCGGGCGGCAAGAAGGGCTCCGCGATGCTCGGCGACGAGATGATCGACGAGGCCAGCCGCAAGATGGCGCTCGTCATCTCGGGCAAGGGGCGTGCCGCAGGCATGCAGCGCACGTCCAAGTTCGAAGCCCCGGAGGCCTGAGATGCAGTTCGGCCGCACCTACGAAGAGTTCACCGTCGGGGACGTGTACAAGCACTGGCCCGGCAAGACGGTCACCGAGTACGACGACCACCTCTTCTGTCTGCTCACCATGAACCACCACCCGCTCCACATGGACAGCAATTACGCCGAGTCCACGACCGACTTCGGCAAGAACGTGGTGGTCGGGAACTACATCTACTCGCTCCTGCTCGGCATGTCCGTGCCGGACGTGTCCGGGAAGGCCATCGCCAACCTGGAGATCGAGTCGCTCAAGCACGTGGCGCCGACCTTCCACGGCGACACGATCTACGGCGAGACGACCGTGCTGGACAAGACGCCGTCGAGGTCGAAGAACGACCGCGGCATCGTGTACGTCGAGACCAAGGGCTACAAGCAGGACGGCACGCTCGTCTGCGTCTTCCGGCGCAAGGTGATGGTGCCGACGGCCACGTACATCAAGGAGCGCGGCGGCGAGCAGCCCGGCCGCCCCGAGCTTCAGGTCAAGGAGAAGTAGCGATGGCGCGCCTGGCACAGACCGAGGGTCTGACGGACATCCAGCGGGAAATCCTCTCCACCGTCCGCGATTTCGTGGACAAGGAGATCCTTCCGGTCGCGACCGGGCTGGAGCACAAGGACGAGTACCCGACGCAGATCGTCGAGGGGCTCAAGGAGCTCGGCGTCTTCGGGCTGATGATCCCCGAGGAGTACGGCGGTCTCGGCGAGTCGCTGCTGACGTACGCCCTGACGGTCGAGGAGATCGCCCGCGGCTGGATGTCGGTGTCCGGCATCATCAACACCCATTTCATCGTCGCCTACATGCTCAAGCAGCACGGCACGCAGGAGCAGAAGGACTACTTCCTGCCGAAGATGGCGGCCGGTGAGATACGGGGCGCCTTCTCGATGTCGGAGCCGGCGCTCGGCTCGGACGTGTCGGCGATCTCGTCCAAGGGTGTGAAGGACGGCGACGAGTACGTCCTCAATGGTCAGAAGATGTGGCTGACGAACGGCGGTTCGTCCACGCTGGTCGCGGTCCTCTGCAAGACGGACGAGGGCCACCCCGAGGGCACGGCCCCGCACAAGTCGATGACGACCTTCCTCGTGGAGAAGGAGCCCGGCTTCGGCGAGGTCCGCCCGGGACTCACCATCCCCGGCAAGATCGAGAAGATGGGCTACAAGGGCGTCGACACGACCGAGCTCATCATGCAGGACCTCCGGATCCCGGCGAACCGCGTGCTCGGCGGCGAGACCGGACGTGGTTTCTATCACATGATGGACGGCGTCGAGGTCGGCCGGGTGAATGTCGCGGCGCGTGGCTGTGGCGTCGCGCAGCGTGCGTTCGAACTGGGCGTGGACTATGCCCAGCAGCGGCACACCTTCGGCAAACCGATCGCAAAGCATCAGGCCATCCAGTTCAAATTGGCCGAAATGGCGACAAAGGTCGAAGCGGCCCATGCGATGATGGTCAACGCCGCCCGCAAGAAGGACTCCGGCCAGCGGAATGACCTGGAGGCGGGCATGGCGAAGTACCTCGCCTCCGAGTACTGCAAGGAGGTCGTGGAGGACGCCTTCCGCATCCACGGCGGTTACGGCTTCTCCAAGGAATATGAAATCGAACGCCTGTACCGCGAGGCGCCCATGTTGCTCATCGGTGAAGGTACCGCTGAGATCCAGAAAATGATCATCGGGCGCCGGCTACTGGAGGAGTACCGCATCCAGGGGTGAATGTCCGTTTCGGGGTGTTTTCTTCGAGAAGAAGATCACACCCCGTGACCGGACTTCGGCCACGGATTGGCGTTGGCTCTTGGCCAGTTGCCGCTCGCACCCGATAGCATCCCCGGAAAGCCGCCGTCCCCCATTCCTACGCGGCATCCTCCGCTACGAAGGTCATCCATGCCCCACAGCCAATCCTCTGCACACCGCGGTCGCGTCCGCCTCGCGCGCGGAGCGTCGCCGTGGCTCCTGCCGACCGTCGCGACGGCAGCGGTCAGCCTGGCCCGCTCCCGGCGCTCGGGACGCTGGGCCGCCGTCGCCGTGCCCGCCACCGCTCTGGCGGCGGGCATGCTGTGGTTCTTCCGCGACCCCGAGCGCGACATCGCTCAGGGCCGCGTCATCTCCCCGGCCGACGGCGTGGTGCAGAGCATCATGCCGTGGAAGGACGGGCGCACCCGCGTCGCGATCTTCATGAGCCCGCTGAACGTCCACGTGAACCGCGCCCCGCTGGCCGGCACGGTCACGTCCGTCGAGCACATCCCCGGCGGCTTCGTCCCGGCGTTCAACAAGGAGAGCGAGAACAACGAGCGGGTCGTCTGGCACTTCGACACCGAGCTCGGTGACGTGGAGATGGTGCAGATCGCCGGTGCGGTGGCCCGCCGCATCGTTCCGTACGTCCCGGAGGGCACCAAGGTCGAGCAGGGCGAGCGCATCGGTCTGATCCGCTTCGGCTCGCGTGTGGACGTGTACCTGCCCGAGGGCGTCGAGGCCGCGGTCGAGGTCGGCCAGGCCACCACAGCGGGGGTGACTCGTCTTGACCGTGATTGATCCCGATACCCAGGCGGGCTGGGCGGCCGAGGAGGAGGACGACGACATGCCGCTGTCGACGCGGCTGTCGATAGCGGACACGCTCACCCTCGGCAACGCGATCTGCGGCTTCATGGCCGTCTACTTCACGACCACCGGCGTCCTGATCCCGCACCTCACGGGCACGGAGGACGGCGGCATGGCGCGGCACAGCGCCGCGATGGCCGTGATCCTGATGCTGCTCGCGTCGGTCTTCGACCTGTTCGACGGGCTGGTCGCGCGCAAGCTGCGGGCCTCGGCGATGGGGGCCGAGCTCGACAACCTCTCCGACCTGATCAGCTTCGGCCTGGCGCCCGCGTACTTCGTGGTGACCTGGGGCATGGTCGCCCAGGACGCGAACCAGCGGGTCTCGGTGGTCGCGGCGGTGGTGGTGCTGCTGGCGGTGATCCTCCGCCTCGCCCGCTTCTCCTGCGTGACGGTGCCGAACGGCATGTTCCAGGGCATGCCGAGCCCCTTCGGGGCGCTGACCGTCGTGGCGATCGTGCTGCTGGAGCTGCCGTTCCTGCCGACGCTGCTCGCGATCATCGGCGTGGCGTGGCTGATGGTGAGCCGGGTGGAGTACCCGAAGCCGCGCGGGCGGCTCGCGGTGGCGATGCTCTCCTGGATCGTGCTGAGCATGGGCATGCTCGCGGCGTGGGCGCTGGACGCGCCGGCCGGCCAGCTGCTCCTGCAGACCGGCTGCGCGCTGCAGGTCGTGACGGGCGCGATGATCCCGCTCTTCGCGACGGCCCGCCGGGTGAACACGTTCCGCGACAACCGCCGCGAGGCGCGGGCAGCGCAGCTGCCGTAGTTCCGGCGGCGGGTGGCCGACGTACGGAAGGCCCGGTACGAACCTTGCGTTCGTACCGGGCCTTCCGCATATCCAGCCCGTCCGGCGTTTGAGGACGAGCCCGGAGGGCGATCGGGGTCCAGGGGCGCAGCCCCGGTTTCGGGAAGGGGCGGGTCCGGGGCATCCTTCCCCAGGCCCGGCCCCGCCCTGCGGGCCGTACGCACGGGGCTCTGCCCCGGACCCCGCTCCTCAATCGCCGAAGGGGCTTGATTTGGCCGGAGGGGCTTGATTTGGCTACGCCAGGAAGTCCCGCGCCAGGGATTCTGCCGCCTGCTCCAGGAGCGGGCCCGCCTCGGCCATGCAGCGGGCCGGGTCCGGCTCCAGGGCCGTCAAGGGGTACGCCCGCTCGATTCCGGCCTGGAGGAGCGCCGACGGCGGAAGGAGCAGGCGGCCGCAGACCGCCACGACGGCCAGGCCGCGGGCGCGCGCCGCCGCGGCCACGCCCGCCGGTGCCTTCCCGTGCAGCGTCTGCTCGTCCAGCGAGCCCTCGCCGGTAATCACGAATGTGGCGCGCTCCAGCGCCGGGCCGAACCCGAGCACGTCGAGCATGACGTCGATGCCGGGCCGGAACGTCGCGCCCAGCCCGACCAGCGCGCCGTACCCGATGCCGCCCGCCGCGCCCGCGCCGGGCGCCACCGCGTACGAGGCCGCCTTCGGCCCCACCGCCGCTTCCAGCACCTTCGCGTAATGCGCCAGCGCCGCGTCCAGCGTGGCGACGTCCGCCTCGCTCGCGCCCTTCTGCGGGCCGTAGACCGCGGGCGCGCCCTTCGGGCCGGTCAGTGGGTTGTCCACGTCGCTGGCCAGCACGATCTCCGTGCCGGCCAGCCGCGCGTCGAGGCCGCTCAGGTCGGCGGTCGCGAGGGTCGCGAGCGGCCCGCCGCCCGGCGCGACCGGCTCCCCCGCCCGGTCCAGGAAGCGCGCGCCGAGCGCCGCGAGCATCCCCGCGCCGCCGTCGTTCGTGGCGCTGCCGCCCACGCCGAAGACGATGCTGCGCGCGCCCGCGTCCAGCGCGGCCAGCAGCAGCTCGCCGGTGCCGTACGTGGTGGCCGTCAGCGGCGCGAAGACGCCGTCCGGCAGGTGCTGCAGGCCCGACGCCTCGGCCATCTCCACCACGGCCGTACCGTCGGCGCGCAGCGCGAACGTGGCCGTGACGGGCGTGCCGGTGGGTCCGGTGACCCGCGCCTCGTGCCGGGTGAAACCGGCGGCCAGCGCCGCCGCGACCGTGCCGTCGCCGCCGTCCGCGACCGGGACGGCCGCCACGGAGAGGCCCGGTACGGCACGCCGCAGGCCCGCCGTGACGTGCTCGGCGACCTGGACGGCCGTCAGCGAGCCCTTGAACTTGTCCGCGGCGATCAGCACGTGTGCTGTGTCTGTCCTTGCTGCGTCCGCCACCCTGTTTCCCCTTGCTTCCGAACTGGCCGTCGCGCCGGTGTGACCCTATCCGGCGCGGAACCCGGAGAACAGAGTGACGTTTTCCGGGAAGCGGATTTACGATACCGCGAAGCGGATATTCGCGCTCCCAGATCGGCGTGTTGTGCCTGTTCACGCCGCCCCGCACTTCGGTACACCTGGAGCCATGACGCCGTCGCAGAACAGTGGGCCCGCAGCCGCCGCCCGGCCGCCCGGCCTCGCCGACCGGATACACGGCGGCTGGCTCGGCCGGATCGCCGGGAACATGCTGGGCAAGCCCATCGAGCACGGCGACCTGTGGACCCGCGAGCGCATCGACCAGTACCTGCGCCGGACCGGCGCACTGCCGCTCACTGACTACCTCCCCGCACCGCCCCCGCCGCCCGGCCCCGAGGAGTCCTGGCTGCGCCCCGAATGGCGAGCGTGCGTACGCGGCCGGGTCGACGGCAGCTGCCGCGACGACGACATCGACTACTCCGTGCTCGTACTGGACCTGCTGGAGACCCACGGCACGGACTTCACCACCGAACAGCTCGGCACCCTCTGGCTGCGCCGGCTGCCGTACCTGCAGACCTTCACCGCCGAGCGGGCCGCGTACCGCAACCTCGCCACCGGCATCCAGCCCCCGCTCGCCGCCACCACCGACAATCCGTACCAGGAGTGGATCGGCGCGCTGATCAGGGCGGACGTGTACGGCTGGGTGTCCCCCGGGCAGCCCCGCCGGGCGGCCGCGCTGGCCCGCAGGGACGCGGTCCTCTCGCACACCGGCAACGGCGTCTACGGCGCGATGTGGGCGGCCGCGCTGATCGCCGCGGCGTTCGAGGCGAGCGGGCCGCGCGAGGCCGTCGACGCGGCACTCGCCCGTATCCCCGCGGGCAGCAAGCTGGCCCGCACGGTCCGGCACACCGCGGCGCTGTACGAGTCGGGCGTCGGCTGGTCGGACACGCTCACCGAGATGGAGCGCGAGGTCGGCCACCTGCACTGGATCCACGTGGTCCGCAACGCCGCCGTGCTCACCGCCGGACTGCTCTACGGCGAGGGCGACTTCACCTCCACGATCGCGCTGACCGTACGCGGCGGCCTGGACACCGACTCCAACGGCGCGACGGCCGGCTCGGTGGCGGGCGTGCTGTGCGGCGCGGCGGCGATCCCGCCCCAGTGGACGGAGCCGCTCCACGACCGCCTGCGCACCGCCGTCTTCGGCTTCGACGGCGTACGGATCAGCGAACTGGCCGAGCGGACGTACCGGCTGGCGGCCGGCTGCCCTGACACCTGAACATCCGTACCGCACGTGCCGGACGAGGTCGAATGAGGCCGGAGGTGTCCGACGGGTCTCCTAGGATCCCGAACATGACCTTGGATTACGCCGCTTACATCGCAAGCCTGCCCCGGGTGCTCGCGGGCGCCGGCACCATTTTCCGCGACGCGGCCGGACGCGTCCTGCTCGTCGAGCCCAACTACAAGGACACCTGGATCCTGCCCGGCGGGACGGTGGAGTCCGACCAGGGCGAGTCGCCGCGGCAGGCGGCCCGCCGGGAGACCGCCGAGGAGATCGGCCTGGACATCGAGCCGGGCCGGCTGCTGGCCGTTGACTGGGTGCGCGGCAAGGAGCGGCCGCCGCTGGTGTCGTACCTCTTCGACGGCGGGGTACTGGACGAGACGCGGCTCGCCGCGATCCGGCTCCAGGAGGAGGAGCTGCTCTCCTGGCGCCTGGTGGACCCGGCGGAGCTGGGCGGCTATGTGGACGGGCCGATGGGACTGCGGCTGCGCGCCGCGCTGGACGCGTTGGCGGACGGCCACGGGCCCGCCGAGCTGGAGGACGGCGTACCGCCCCGGCGCCCGGCGTAGCCCGCGCCCGCCATCGCGCGGCCGACGCGGCCACCGTCACGCTGCCGTCGCCACCTCCCGCTCGAAGTCCAGCAGATGGCGCTTGCGGTCCAGGCCGCCGCCGTAGCCGGTCAGGCCGCCGCCCGCGCCGACGACGCGGTGGCAGGGCACGATGATGCCGATCGGGTTCTTGCCGTTGGCCAGCCCGACCGCGCGGGCGGCCGACGGCTTGCCGAGCCGGTCGGCCAGCTCGCCGTACGAGACGGTGCCGCCGTACGGGATCTCGCACAGCGCCGCCCACACGCGCCGCTGGAACGGCGTCCCGTCGAGCCGGAGCGGCAGGTCGAAGGCGGTCAGCTCGCCGGCGAAGTACGCCCGCAGCTGCCGGATCGCGGTGGCGAAGGGCTCGGCCGCCGGCTCCTCCGGGTGCCCGAAGGTCTCCTGCGGCGGCCGGTGCCGCTGATCGGTCATGTACAGGCCGGTGAGCGCGCCGTCCCGGGCGACCAGCGTGAGCGGCCCGACGGGCGTGCCGGTCATGACGGCGTGGGTGGCGTGGGTGGCGTGGGTGGCGTGGGTGGCGTGGGTGTGAACCGGCAGGGTGTTTCCCTCATGCGTGTGAACAGGCATGGTGCTTCCCTCACTTGGCGGGGAGGTGGTTGATCGGGTGGTCGTCCGTGGCCCAGAGGTACTGGACCGCGTACGCGCGCCAGGGGCGCCAGGCGGCGGCCCGGGCGACCAGCGCGGCCGGCGTGCCGGGCAGCCCCAGGCCCTGTGCCGCGCGGCGCACGCCGAGGTCGGTGGCGGTGAACGCGTCGGGGTCGCCGAGCGCCCGCATCGCGATGCACTCGATGGTCCAGGGCCCGAAGCCGGGCAGTTCGGCGAGGCGGGCGCGGGCCCGCTCGCGGTCGCTGCCGGGGCCGAGCTGGAGGTCCCCGTCGGCCAGCGCGGCGACCAGGCCGGTGAGCGTGGCGCGCCGGGTGCGCGGCATCGCGAGGGTCTCCGGGTCCAGCTCCGCCAGCGCGGCCGCGCTCGGGAAGAGGTGGGTGAGGCCCCCCTCGGGGTCCTCGATCCGCTCCCCGTACGCCGCGGCCAGCCGCCCCGCGTGCGTACGCGCCGCCGCCGTCGACACCTGCTGCCCGATCACCGCCCGTACGGCGAACTCGTCCGCGTCCACGGTGCGCGGCACCCGCCGCCCCGGCGCCTTGGCGATCAGCGGCGCCAGTACCGGATCGTCCGCCAGCAGCGCGTCGACCGCCTCGGGGTCGGCGTCCAGGTCGAGCATCCGGCGGCAGCGCGCGATGGCCCCGGCCAGGTCGCGCAGGTCGGTCAGGGACAGCCGGCAGTCGATGTGGTCGGGGCGCGGGGTGAGCGCCACGATGCCGTGTCCGTACGGGAGGCGCAGGGTGCGGCGGTACGCGCCGTCCCGCCACTCCTCCACGCCGGGGACGGCGGTGGCGGCGAGGTGCCCGAAGAGGTTGTCGGGGCACAGCGGCTTACGGAAGGGGAGGCGGAGGGCGAGGGTGGTGAGCGCCGGTGCGCCTTCGGGGCGAGCGTCTTCTGCGCGAGCGTCTTCTGCGCGAGCGGCGACCGGCCGGGCGCGCTGCCGCAGCTCGCTCGGCGACAGCGCGAAGACCTCCCGCACGATGTCGTTGAAGGTCCGAATACTGGCGAACCCGGCGGCGAACGCGATCTCCGCCATCGGCAGCGCGCTGGTCTCGATGAGCAGCCGGGCGGTCTGCGCGCGCTGGGCCCGGGCGAGGGCCAGCGGCCCGGCGCCCAGCTCGGCCAGCAGCTGGCGCTCGACCTGGCGCGGGCTGTAGCCCAGCCGCGCGGCCAGGCCCGGCACCCCGTCCCGGTCCACGACGCCGTCGCCGATCAGCCGCATGGCCCGCGCGACCGCGTCGGCCCGCTCGTTCCACTGCGGGGAGCCGGGGCTGGCGTCGGGCCGGCACCGCTTGCAGGCACGGAAGCCGGCCTGCTGCGCGGCGGCGGCGCTGGGGTAGAAACGCATGTTGGCGGGCTTGGGAGGTACCACCGGGCAGCTGGGCCGGCAGTAGATCTTCGTCGTGGTGACGGCGGTGAAGAACCACCCGTCGAAGCGGGCGTCCTTGGACTGCACGGCGCGTACGCACCGCTCGGTGTCGGTGTGCATGTCTCAAGGATTTCGCAGGCGGCGCCCGGTGGCTGGCGAGAATCCGACATGGACGTGAGCCACCGGCCACCGGCCACCGACCCGCGGCTTCCGCGTCCGCACCCGGCTTCCGCGATCGCACCCGGCCTCCGTGACCGGCCCCGGCGCCCGTTCACGCCTCCAGCGCCGCCGCGAACGCCTCCTGCCCCCGGTCGTCGAAGACGACGAAGCGGACCTCGTCCAGCGGACCTATGCCGCGGGCGATCACCTCACGCACCGTCCGCACGGCGATCCGCGCGCCGTCGTCCAGCGGCCACCCGTACACGCCCGTCGAGATCGCCGGGAAGGCGACCGTACGGGCACCGAGCCCCACCGCCACCCCCAGCGACTCGCGATAGCAGGACGCGAGCAGCGCGGACCGGTCCTCCTCGCGTGAGTACACCGGCCCGACCGTGTGCACGACCCAACGGGCCGGCAGCGCGCCCGCCGTGGTCGCCACCGCCTGCCCGGTGGGCAGCCCGCGCCCGTACCGCGACGCGCGCAGCGCCCGGCACTCCTCCAGGATCCGCGGCCCGCCCCGCCGGTGGATCGCCCCGTCCACTCCCCCGCCGCCCAGCAGCGAGGAGTTGGCGGCATTCACGACGGCGTCCACGTCCTGCTCGGTGATGTCCCCAAGGACGAGCGTCAACCGCACGCCCTCGTCGTACTCGTACTCGTACTCGGCCTTGCTCATACGGGCATCATGGCGCAGCGGACGCGGCCGCCGCAGGGTCGCATCCGGGACCAGAACCGAGACCGGACGACGACGAAGGTCCCGACCGGATCCCGGTCAGAACCTTCGTTCGCCCTGATGCGCGCTATCCAGCGGGCTGTCCCAAAACTAGGCCCGCAGCACCCGAACACCCGCCGAGGCCAGACCGGTCGCCAACTGCCTGTGCTGGGGTGTGCAAAGCTCGATGGCCTCACCCGAGTGCAGATGCAGGTCCAGTGAGCCGTCGCCCAGCCAGGGGGCCGGGGCGGAGTGCACCGCGCCGAGGACGTCGGCCAGGGCGATGTCCAGGGCTTCGCCGGCTGGGCCGCGCAGGTGGATGGCCGAGGCGGTCAGTGCTGCGGCGCCGGCTCGGGCGGGGCCGCGGTCCCAGGTGGCTGCTTCCGTGTCATGGGCTACGTCCTCGTTCAGGCCGAAGCTCACTGCGTACGGGGCGGTCCCGGCGGGGAGGGCCGCCTCTGCGGTGCGGGCCGCCGCGCGCCGGGCCCGGCGTTCACGCAGGCGTGCCACCAGGACGAAGGGCAGCAGCAGGATGACGATGCCCAGCGCCCCGGCTGCGGCGACCCCGAGGTTGGCCGCGGTGCGCGGGCGGACCATACAGACCGCGCCGAGGACGACGACGGTCGGGGCGATCATGAGGGCGACGACACGGTAGGACCGATTTGTACCGGACGGCTCACCGGCCTCCGGCACGGTGAGGCGCTCCCGGAAAATCCCGCGGTTGCGTTCCGTTCCCTGTGCGGACTCCCGCTCGCCGGACCAGCGGTAGCGTCGGGCGTACTTCGCCGTGACCTGCCAGGCCAGCGCCCCGGCGGTGAACAGAGCGGTGGCACCCATGACCGTGGTCGAGGAGGCCGTGTCTCCGTTCGCCAGGACGACCAGGAAGAAGACGGCACAGGCGAGGACCGCGATGCCGCCGAGGTTGCCACGCAGGTGCAGGCCGCGGTCGCGGACGTAGCGGTCGAGAACCCGGGGACGCTGATCCGCCGGCTCCAACTCGGCCGGTATGTCACCTGCCGGCAGAGCGCGGGCCGCGGGGATACGCTCCAGCACGTACCAGGCCCGGATGCGCTGCCACCGCAGCCGGTCCCGCGACCGGATGGACCGCAATCCCAGCAGCGCGGCGCCTGCAATCACAACGGTCCCGGCGAAGCCGAGCAAGTTCTGCCCCAACCGCCCGCCCTCGCCGTCGGCACCCGCCTGCACCGCGTCCGTCACACTGCCCGCGCCGAGCGCGACCGCGGCCACCAGTAGTGCTGCGCAGCCCAGAAAGCCGAGCCCACGCAGCCGGGAGAAGTCCTCGCGCACCAGAGATTCGAGAGCCTGCGCCCGTTCCCGCAACAGGGCAGCTCGGTTCGGATACGCCTGGACGGGTTCAGGCGCCGGATACGGCTCGCCCCGCCTTCGCCGGGCCGCCGCGAGGCTGTCCGCGGTGGTCATGAGGTACTCCTTTACGTCTTCTGCTGTGTGTACGCTCTGCCGGTTCCGCCGACTACTGACTGTCCGCGAAGACGGACCGCCCACCGATTACCGCCACGAGACCGGCCAGCTCCCACGCCTGGTCGGCAGCCAGGCTGGTGCCGATGACCAGCAGTCCTCTGCCACCCTCCGAAGGACAGGCCAGCGCACCGGCAAGTCCGATGGGCACCGAAGGCACGCCGACGCCTTCGCCGAGTCCTTCCGGGACGTGGCCGGGTCCTTCCGGGACGGGGCCGGGTCCTTCCGGGACGGGCAGGAACGGCTGGGCGACAAAGCCGAAGCCCATGCCCATGTCGGTGGTGTACGCCTCGGTGTAGGACGGCGCGGCATGGTAGTTCTCGGCGAACAGCTTGGTCATCAGCTCCCCCAGATCGAGGTCGCTGGGGTTGTCCGGAACCTCGACGACACCCGCGTAGATCTGCCAGGCCGCCTGCGCGCCGGTGCTCGGCAGCGGAGCAGTGATGATCCCGTACATCAGCACGCCATCGGCGTAGAGCGTGTCGTGCCACTGCAACAGAGCGTCTGTGAATTCCGCACGTCGCGTGGCCGCCACATCCGGATAGGTGAGTCGGACGAGCTCGGCACACCGGGACCGGGTGGCTTCGCGATCCGGGCTGTCGGCCAGCAGATCGAACCAGTCACCTGGTGTGTACAAGTGGACTCGTCCAGCGGCTAGTTTGCCCATGGCGCCACCGTGTCCTTGTTGGTCAGCGGGCCGAAGTCCCACTTCAGGAGCTTGCCTGCGGTTTCGATGGAGTCCTGTGAGCCTTCAGCGGTGAAGGCATCGCCGGTCCAGGTGGTGAAGTACTGGCCGGTCCGCATGACGAATTCGCTGTGCCCCATGGAGTACTCGGCTCCGTCGGCCGCCCGCGCCGTACCTCTGGCGAACTGGAAGTAACCCTGTGGTACTTCCTGCGCCGCCAACAGCCCGCCGAGCTGCTTGACCATCCTCGGCTGCTGCCCGCTCGCCTTGGCTGCGCTGAGTATCTCGTCGCCCAACCGTGCGCCGACCTTGCCGAGTCCGAAGCCGACCGCGTCGAGAATGACGTCCTTGGTGGCCAGAGCCTTCACGAAACTACCGGTCGTACCGACCGCAGACAGGTAGTGCGCCACGAGCGCGACACCCGCGAGCGCCAGGGAAGCAGCCCCCAGGAACTGCAGACCGGGCACCAGCGCGAGGAATCCGGTGACCGTGCTGAGGAATCCGGCGACATCACCGAGGGTCTTGAACAGCGGCGCCAGCTCTTTGAGCGTGCCCATCGGATCCATGACGGCATCCGCCAGGTCTTCCAGGGCGTCACCGACCGTATCACCCAACTTCTCCCAGAACCCGGGTTCGTTGGGCGCTTCATCGAGCGCCTTCTTCAGGCGGGAGGCGGACCTGGCACCTTCCTCCTCGTACGCGGCGTGCAGTTCGCGGGCGCGACGCTTGACATCGGCAAGGGCGTCGTCGCCTGAGCCGGACGATGCGCCTTTCCCTTCGCCGGACCCGCCCTTACCGTCCTTCTCGGCGTCAGACTTCTTGATGTCGTGTGCCTCGGACTCGAGGGCACGTGCACGCTTCTGGTGACTGTGCATGTATTCAGCCCAGTCGCCGAGCACATTCCTTGCCGTAGAGAATGCGCTGTACGCCTCAGCGACCTTGGGGCGGAAATCGTCGGCCAGCAAGGCACGGAACGAATCAGCCGCTTTCCCGCGCCATTCACCTTGATCCGCACCCTTCAGTACCCGGGAAATCTCACCGAGGGCTTCGGCAGTTCCACGGACCTGCCTGGCGACATCCTTGGCTATTTCGTAGTCGCCGGGGCACGGCACAAATCCTAGAATGGGAAAATCGTCGACCGTCGGTGCGCTCACTTCTTCTTCGCCGCCTTCGAAAGCGCCGCCGCCAGATCCCTGTCCATATCGTCGAACTTCTTCTGGATCTGGTCGAGCGCTTCCACGGCACCCTTGGTGAACTTACGCAGTTGCCCGAAGCCGTAGGACCACTCATCGCCGAACTCGTCCATGCGTCGCTCCAGCTCGGCCGCCCCCATAGCCTTCGCGTCCACCTTTTCCATGGCTCGCGCAGGCTTGTCGAGCACCTCTCCGATGTGAGCCATGTTGCGCCGCACTCGCTTCAGCATGGCATAGTCGACGTACAAATCGGACAAGATTCCCCCCGGTGTGGCACTTGCAGGCGCGGACTGTGCAATGAACAGGCCGAGCGAGACATGTTAAATGAGTGGAAGCCGAAGCCGCCACTTCCCGGCCGGAGCACCTGAACCGCGCACTCGAAATAGCGGCCCCCGCCCCACGCTGGGCTACATGCCTTCGAACTCGGCGAACCCGACGACCAACTACTGACTCATTTCCACCCTGCGCTTCGGAGCGACCATCGGGATATCCAGATAAATATGGCGTCCGCCTGGTGGATATTGACGTGTCCCGGTACGGGTGGATATTCCGGTGTCTGCCCCGAGATTCGTGGAGTTGGCTTGCTGGGTTCCTTACGTCAACGGCATTGCGCGCATCTTGCACTCGGCCGGGCTGAGCATCCCGAGTGCGGAGTGCCGGCGTTGCCGGACCTACGGGCATCATGGCGCATCCGCGCGCCGCTCAGCCCCGGGTCTCCCTGATGCGGCGCCAGGCGGCCTTTGCCGCGTTGTGGCCGCACATGCCGTGGACGCCGCCGCCCGGTGGGGTGGCCGAGGAGCAGAGGAAGACGGCGGGGTGGGTGGTGGTGTACGGGATGCGGCGGGGCTTGGGGCGGAGCAGGGTCTGGAGGCCGGAGAAGGCGCCGACGCCGATGTCGCCGCCGACGTAGTTGGCGTTGCGTGCGGCCAGTTCGGGCGGGCCGGCGGTCGCGCGGGCCAGTACGAGGTCGCGGAAGCCGGGGGCGAAGCGTTCCAGCTGGCGCTCGATGGCGTCGGTGAGGTCGCCCGTCCAGCCGTTGGGGGCGTGGCCGTACGCCCAGAAGGTGTGCTTGCCCTCGGGGGCGCGGGAGGGGTCGATCAGGCTGGGCTGCGAGGTGATGAGGAACGGGCGCTCGGGGGCGCGGCCCTCGTGGGCGTCGCGCAGCGCGCGGCCGATGTCGCCCTCGGTGGGGCCGACATGGACCGTACCGGCGCGGCGCGCCTCCTCGGAGGTCCACGGGACGGGTCCGGACAGCGCATAGTCGATCTTGAAGGCGGAGGGGCCGTAGCGGTACGAGCTGAAGGCGTTGCCGAGCCCCGCGATGCGGGCCAGCGCCGTCGGCGAGGTGTCGAAGATGTACGCGCGGGCGGGCGGCAGGTCGTCCAGTCGCTTGACCTCGTAGTCCGTGTGGATCACGCCGCCCTGGTCACGGAGGTACCCGGCGAGCGCGTCCGGGATGGCCTGGGAGCCGCCGCGGGCGATGGGCCAGCCGTACGCGTGCGCCGCCAGCATGAAAGTCAGGGCGATGGCGCCGGTGGCGATGCCGGTGAGCGGGTGGATGACGTGCGCCGCGCAGCCGGCGAAGACGGCGCGCGCCTTCTCGTCGTGGAAGCGGCGGTTCAGCACGGCCACCGGCGGGATGCCGGCCAGGCCGAAGCGGGCGAGGGTCACCGGGTCGCGCGGGAACCCTTCGAGGACGCCGCGCATCATGTCGCGCGCGAGCGTGTCCCACTTGCCGCGGAAGGGGTCGACCAGGCGGCGGTACGGGCCGGCGTCGCGGACGCCGAAGGACCGCGCGGTCTCGCCCACGGAGCGGGACAGCACGGCGGCGCTGCCGTCCGGGAAGGGGTGCGCCATGGGCAGTTCGGGGTGCAGCCACTCCAGGCCGTAGCGCTCCAGGGGGAGGTCGCGGAAGGCGGGCGAGCCGATCCCGGTCGGATGCACGGCCGCGCACGGGTCGTGCCGGAAGCCGGGGAGCGTCAGCTCCTCCGTACGCGCGCCACCGCCGATCGTGTCCCGCGCTTCGAAGACCTCGACGGACATGCCCCGGCGGGCCAGTTCGACCGCCGCGGTCAGGCCGTTCGGTCCGGCTCCGATCACCACGGCATCGAGCATCGTCGGCACCTGCGCCACTCCCCTCGTATCGATCCTCCTCTTCGAGGATCAGTCGGCGGCTGAGAGCCTGTGACCTCACTTCGGTCGGACTGGGGTCGGACTTCGGTCAGGGAGACGACACGGGCTCTGCGAGCAGATCGAGGATACGCCGGGCGGTGGCCGCGTCCCGCGCCGCGGTGAACGGCAGGGTGTTGCCCCCGGATATCCGGAACGGCGCGCCGGAGAGGGTCATGCTCACGCCGCCCGCCTCCTGGACGAGCAGCAGGCCCGCCGCGTGGTCCCAGGCGTTCTCCCATGTGAACGCCGTGGCCTCCAGGGTGCCGCGGGCGACGGCCAGGTACTCCAGGCCCGCCGAGCCGCAGGGGCGGGGCGCGACGCCCTCGCAGACCAGGCCGGACAGCGCGCGCTTCTCGGCGACGGTGGTGAAGTCGTGGTGGGACATGGCGACTTCGAGGGTCTTGCCCTCGTGCGGCGCGCCGGCACGGAGCCGGCGGCCGTTCAGCCGGGCGCCGCCGCCGCGCACCGCGACGGCCATCTCCTCCAGCGCCGGTGCGTACGTCCAGGAGGCCAGCAGCTCGCCGCGGTGGGCGAGCGCGACCAGGGTCGCGAAACCGGGGTCGCCGTGCACGAACTGCCGCGTGCCGTCGACCGGGTCCACGATCCACACGGGCGCGTCGCCGTGCAGCGCGTCCAGTACGGCGGGGTCGGCGTGCACCGCCTCCTCGCCCACCACGGCCGAGCCGGGGAGCAGGGCCGTGAGGGCTACCGTGAGGTGCTCCTCGGCGCGCTGGTCGGCGATGGTGACCAGGTCGTGCGGGCCGTTCTTCTCCACCACCTCGTGGGCGGCGAGCTGCCGGAAGCGGGGCAGGATCTCGGCCGCCGCGGCCTCGCGGACGGCCTTCTCGACGGCGTCGAGGTCGACGGCCGCGAGCACGGCCTCGGCCGTCCCGGCCGGGCCCGTCACGTCCGCCGCCCTGTCGTCCATGCCTGCCCTGTCCGTCCTGTCCGTCCTGTCCGCCCTGTCCGTCCTGTCGTCGTTGTTTGCAGGAATCGCAGGAATTGCTTCGATCATGTCTCCATGGAAGCACGGACCACTGACACGGCACCTGGAATCCAGATGAACCCCAGGTGCACGCGTTCGCCCCGCGGTGACCTGCGGTGACCTGCTGTGGCCGGCCGGTGTCCGGGGGTCAGCGTCCCACCGCGTACCCCTGCATCCCCCGCGGGTTCGCGGCGGCGGAGAGTACGCCGGTCTCCGGGTCGCGGGCGACCGCGCACAGTCGGCCCTCGGACCAGGCGTCGCCGACGGTCACGTCGTGGCCGCGCTCCCGCAGCCCCGCGACGACCTCCTCGCCGATGCGGGACTCCACCGTCACGCTCCCCGGCCGCATGGCGCGCGGGAAGAAGGACCCGGGGAAGGAGTCGGTGTGCCAGTTCGGCGCGTCGATCGCGCCCTGGAGGTCGAGGCCGCCGCGTACGGGTTCGCGCTGCGCCACGGCCAGGAAGAAGTGCAGCTGCCACTGGTCCTGCTGGTCACCGCCCGGCGTACCGAAGGCCATCACCGGCACCCCGTCGCGCAGCGCCAGGGACGGGGTGAGGGTCGTGCGCGGGCGGCGGCCCGGGGTGAGGGAGTTGGGCAGCCCCTCCTCCAGCCAGGCCATCTGCAGCCGCGTACCGAGCGGGAAGCCGAGGCCCGGGATCACCGGGTTGGACTGCAGCCAGCCCCCGGAGGGCGTGGCCGAGACCATGTTGCCCCAGCGGTCGACGATGTCGATGTGGCAGGTGTCGCCCCGGGTGGCCCCGCTGCGGTCGACCTCGGGGGCGACGGCGGCCTTGCCCGCGCCCCCGGTGCCGATACCGGTGCCGGTCGCGACGGTCGGCTCGCCCGCGCCGGAGACGCCCAGCGCGTCGAAGCCGGGCTCGCCGGCGGCGACGGCGGTGGCGTGCTTGCTGAGGCGCGGGGCGCGGCCGTCCGGTCGGCCGGGGCGCAGCTCGTACGAAGCGGTGCCGTCGATCAGCGCCCTGCGCTCGGCGTTGTACCCGGCCGAGAGCAGGGTTCCCAGCGGTACGTCGGTCGCGCCCGCGCCCTCCGCGTCGCCGTACCACGCCTCGCGGTCGGCCATGGCGAGCTTGGTGCCCTCGATGAGCCGGTGCACGTACTCGGGGCTGCCGTAGGCGGGCAGCTCCTCGGGGAGCAGCGCGAGCTGCTGGAGGAGGGCCGGACCCTGGGACCAGGCGCCCGCCTTGGCGACGGTCCAGCCGTTCCAGTCGTACGTGACCGGCTCCTCGTACGTGGCACGGAAGGCGGCGAGGTCGTCACCCGTGAGCGTGCCGGCGTGCCGCTCCCCGGAGGTGTCCATGGCGGGGCGCGCGGCGAACGCGGCCATCGCCTCGCCGATGAAGCCCTCGCGCCAGACGCGGCGGGCCGCGTCGATCTGCGCCTCGCGGCCGGGGCCCGCCGCCTCGGCCTCGCGGATCAGCCGCTCCCAGGTGTCGGCGAGCGGCCGGTTCCGCAGAAGTCCGCCGGGGGCCACGGAGCGGCCGCCGGGGAGGTAGATCTCGGCCGAGGTCGGCCACTCGTTCTCGAAGAGCTCGCGGACGGTCTCCACGGTCTCGCCGACCCGGTCGACGGCCGGGTGCCCGTCGCGCGCGTAACCGATGGCGTACGAGAGGACCTCGGCGAGCGTCTTCGTGCCGTGGTCGCGGAGCAGCAGCAGCCAGGCGTCGAACGCGCCCGGTACGGCGGCGGCGAGCGGGCCCGTACCGGGGACGAGGTCCAGGCCGAGCGAGGTGTAGTGCGCGACGGTCGCGCCGGCCGGCGCTGGACCCTGGCCGCACAGCACCTGTACGGGGCCGTCGGCCGGGGCGAGGATGATCGGGACCTCGCCGGCCGGGCCGTTCAGGTGCGGCTCGACGACGTGCAGTACGAAGCCGGCGGTGACCGCGGCGTCGTAGGCGTTGCCGCCGCCCTCCAGGACCGCCATGGCGGACTGGGATGCCAGCCAGTGGGTGGTCGAGGCCATGCCGAAGGTTCCCTGGAGGGTGGGGCGGGTCGTAAACACGTGGCTCCCTTGTGGTCGCGGTTCTGCGGATCGTGCGGGTGGTGCCGTGGCGCGCCAGGGATCGCCCTGCGGGCTCGTCCTCAATCGCCGGACGGGCTTGATTTTGCTGGGCTTCGTCTTCAAGCCGACGGGCTTGATTTGGCTGGGCTTCGGCCTTCGAGTGGAGGGGCGGAATCGTCCACCAAGTGGCAGGAAACCCTGCGGGCCCCCGGTAGCTCCCGTAGCTGCGGGACTTCCGTGCGGCAGCGGTCCACCGCTGCCGGGCAGCGGGTGTGGAAGTGGCAGCCCGGGGGTGGGGTGAGTGGGCTCGGGAGGTCGCCGTGCAGGACGATGCGTTCGCGGGTGCGCTGGGCGACCGGGTCCGGTACGGGGGCCGCTGACAGGAGCGCCTGTGTGTACGGATGGAGGGGCTCGGCGAAGAGCCGGGCCGTCGGCGCCTCCTCGACGATCCGGCCCAGGTACATCACGGCGATCCGGTCCGCCAGGAACTCCACGGCGGCCAGGTCGTGGGTGATGAACAGGCAGCCGAAGCCGCGGTCCCGCTGCAGGTCGGCGAGGAGGTTGAGGACCGACGCCTGCACGGAGACGTCCAGCGCCGAGGTCGGCTCGTCCGCGATCAGCAGGTCAGGGGCGACGGAGAGCGCGCGGGCGAGGGAGATTCGCTGGCGCTGGCCGCCGGAGAGCTCGTGCGGGTGCCGGTCGGCGTGTTCGGGGCGCAGCCCGACCTGGCCGAGCAGCTCCTCGACGCGGGCCCGGAGGCCGGACCTCGGTACCAGGCGGTGCAGCCGCAGCGGCTCGGCGACGATCTGCCCGATGGTCATGCGGGGGTCGAGCGAGGAGGACGGGTCCTGGAAGACCAGGTGGACATCGGTACGCAACGGGCGCATGGCGCGGCGCGAGAGGTGGGTGATGTCGGTGCCCTTCAGGGCGATGCGGCCGCCGGTCGGCTCGTCGAGGCGGACCACGCAGCGGCCGACCGTGGTCTTGCCGCTGCCCGACTCCCCCACCAGGCCGAGCACTTCGCCGCGCGCGATGGTCAGGCTGACACCGTCCACGGCACGGACGGCGCCTCCGGAGGAGGCGAAGTGCCGCTCCAGGTCGCGTACTTCGAGTACGGGAGGCACGTCGGCCCCGCCGTCACGCGCGGCCGGTATCTCATGTGCGGCGCTCATCCGGCGGCCTCCTCGTGCGCGGTGGCGGGCGTGGCGGTGGGTGTCGCGGCGGGTGTCGCGGCGGGGTGCCAGCACGCCACGCGGTGGCCGGACTCCGGTGTCAGCGGCGGCCGCGCCGTCCCGCACCGCTCGTCGGCGTGCGCACAGCGGTCGGCGAAGGTGCAGGCGTCCGGCTGGGCGGTCAGGCTCGGTACCAGTCCGGGGATCTCCGGCAGCCGGCGCTTCCCTTCCTGGCCCGGCCGCAGTACTGCCCCCAGGAGGCCGCGCGTATACGGGTGCCGGGGCGCGGCGAACAGCTCGTCTACCGGGGCCTGTTCGACGGCCCGGCCCGCGTACATCACCAGCACCCGGTCCGCCGCGTCGGCGACCACGCCCAGGTCGTGGGTGATCAACACGATGGCGGTGCCCAGGCGCTCGCGCAGCGACTGGAGGACCTCGAGGATGCCGGCCTGGACGGTGACGTCCAGCGCGGTGGTCGGCTCGTCGGCGATGAGGACGGCCGGGTCGCAGGCCACCGCGACGGCGATCATGACGCGCTGCCGCATACCGCCGCTGAGCTGGTGCGGGTACTCCGCCACGCGGCGCTCCGGCGCGGGGATGCCGACCAGGCCGAGCAGTTCGACGGCTCTCTCCTTCGCCTCCTTGCGGGTCAGGCCCTGGTGGCGGCGGAGTACCTCGCCGATCTGGCGGCCGACGGTGAGGACCGGGTTCAGCGAGGTCATCGGCTCCTGGAAGATCATCGCGAGGTCCTTGCCGCGGACCTTCGCCAGCTCCTTCTCGTCCGCCCCGGCCAGCTCCCGGCCGCCGAGCCGGACGGACCCGGTGACGGTCGCGGTGGACGGCAGCAGGCCCATGACGGCCATGGAGGTGACGGACTTGCCGCAGCCCGACTCGCCGACGATGGCGAGGACTTCACCGGCCGCCACGTCGTACGAGAGGGAGTCGACGGCGTGCACGGTACGGGTGTCGGAGCGGAAGGAGACGGACAGGTCGCGGACGCTCAGTACGGGTGCGCCGGGCACGTCAGGAGCCTGGTGCGGGGTGCTCATCGGGTGCCTCCGCGGGGGTCGAGGACGTCGCGCAGTCCGTCGCCGAGCAGGTTGAAGGCCAGCGTCGCGGCGACGATGGCGAGGCCGGGGAAGACCGCCATCCAGGGCGCGGGGCCGAGGAAGGGCTGGGCGCCGGCGAGCATCACGCCGAGCGAGGGGGCCGGGGGCTGGACACCGAGGCCGAGGAAGCTGAGCAGCGCCTCGCCGATGATCGCGGCGGGGATGCCGACGGTGGCCTGGACGATCAGCGCCGAGGTCGCGTTGGGGAGGATGTGCCGGACGAGTACGGTGCCGTCGCCGCCGCCGTTGACGATCGCGGCGCCCACGTAGTCCAGGTGTTTCAGGCGCAGCGTCTCGGCGCGTGCGATGCGGATGACGGCCGGTACCTGCGAGATGCCGATGGCGAGGGTGGCGTTGAGCAGGGACGGGCCGAGGACCGCCGCCAGCCCGACCGCGAGGACGAGGAAGGGGAAGGCGAGCAGGGTGTCGGTGAGCCGGGAGACCGCGGAGTCGGCGTACGTGCCGTAGTACCCGGCGGCCAGACCCAGCGGTACGCCGATGACGAAGGCCAGTACCACGGCGAGCAGGCCCACCTGCATGGACGCGCGGGCGCCGTAGATCACCCGGGAGAGCTGGTCGCGGCCGAGGTCGTCGGTGCCGAGCCAGTGCGCCCAGGAGGGCGGTGCCAGCGCGGCATCGAAGTCCGGGCCTGCCGGGTCGTACGGGGCGAGCAGCGGGGC
Organism: Streptomyces sp. NPDC000151; assembly: GCF_040301705.1. NCBI lineage: Bacteria > Bacillati > Actinomycetota > Actinomycetes > Kitasatosporales > Streptomycetaceae > Streptomyces > Streptomyces sp. NPDC000151. Next base: position 29,544 of record NZ_JBEPFC010000087.1, read on the forward strand.
GCAGAGCGCCGCCAGTACGAAGACGGCGGCGATCACCGCGCCGGTGAGGGCGAGCCGGTTCCTGCGCAGGGCGCGCAGCCGGGTGCGCAGGGTGCCGGGGCGCGGCGTGCCGGCGGCGGGCGCGGGCGGCG
>NZ_JBEPFC010000088.1:0-29574 GCF_040301705.1 Streptomyces sp. NPDC000151
GTGGGGGTCGCGGCGGCCGGCGCTCCGGCGGCGGTGCGGGCGGTGACGGCCGCCCGCCCAAGAAGCGGTTCATCGACTACCCGCGCGCGGGCAAGGACGGGGCCCGCCGCTGGGTGCCGTCCTGGCGCCTCGTGCTGGGCAGCTGCCTGGGCTTCATCGCGTTCGTGCTCGGGCTGTCGGGCATTGCGCTGGCGTACGTCGACGTTCCCGACGCGCAGAAGCTCTCGAAGGTGCAGAAGAACGTCTATTACTGGGGCGACGGCAAGCAGATGGTCGTCGCCGGCGGCGGTGAGCTCAACCGCCAGATCGTGCCGATCAGCCAGATCCCCAAGGCGATGCAGAACGCGGTGATCTCCGCGGAGAACGCCTCGTTCGAGACGGACTCCGGCGTCGACCCGATGGGCATCGCCCGCGCGGTGGTCAAGATGGCCATGGGCGGCGAGACCCAGAGTGGCTCGACGATCACCCAGCAGTACGTGAAGAACACGTACCTGAACCAGGAACAGACGCTCAAGCGCAAGATCACCGAGCTGTTCATCTCGATAAAGGTGGGCGCCTCGGAGCCCAAGCCCAAGATCCTGGCCGGGTACCTCAACACGGCGTACTACGGGCGTGGCGCCTACGGCATCCAGGCGGCGTCGCGCGCCTACTACAACAAGGACAGCGAAAAGCTCACCACGAGCGAGAGCGCCTTCCTCTCCTCGCTGCTCAACGGTCCCAACCTCTACGACCCGTACGTCACGACGGAGAGCAAGAACGCGAACCTCCAGCGGGCGAAGGCGCGCTGGTCGTGGACGCTGGACCGGGAGGTCCAGGTGGGCCGGCTCTCCAAGGCGGCACGGTCCAAGATCCACGACGACGACTTCCCCATGCCGCGGCCGCCGAAGAAGGCGATGGACCTGCGGGGCCAGAAGGGCTACCTCGTCGACCTCGCCAACAATTACATCACCGCCAACACCAATATCTCGGACGCCGAGCTGAAGCAGGGCGGCTATGCGATTCACACCACCTTCGACCGGAAGAAGATGGGTGAACTGACCAAGGCCGTCGAAAAGGTCTCCAAGCAGGCACTGAAGCCCGACCAGCGCGCGGTCGACAAGTACGTGCAGTTCGGCGGGGCCTCGGTCGATCCGAAGACGGGCAAGATCGTCGCCATCTACGGCGGCAAGGACGCGACGGAGCACTACACCAACAACGCCGACTACACCGGTGTCCAGGTCGGCTCCACGTTCAAGCCGTTCGTCCTCGCCGCCGCGATGGACAAGGGCGTGAAGGACCCGAACAACCCGGCCGTCCGCACCCCCGTGTCGCCGAACAGCATGTACAACGGCGACAACAAGGTGCGGCTGCTCAACTACGACCGGACCGTCTGGCACGACCGGGACGGCAAGGAATGGCACCAGGCCAACGACGGCAATGAGGACAAGGGCCGCATCAGCCTGCGCACCGCCATGCAGTACTCGGTGAACACGCCCTACATCCAGCTGGGCATGGACGTCGGCACCGATGTGGTGAAGCAGGAAGCCATCGCCGCCGGTCTGCGGGACGACAACAGCATGGCGCGGACCACGCCGACCTTCTCCCTGGGTACCTCGGCGCCCAGTGCGATCCGGCTGGCCGGTGCGTACGCCACCTTCGCCGCCAGCGGCCAGCAGACCGACCCGTACTCCGTCGAGTCGGTGACCAAGGACGGCACGAACTACTACAAGCACCCGACGAAGACCAAGACGGCCTTCGACCCGAACGTGGCCAACAACGTCACGGACGTGCTCAAGAACGTGGTCAAGAAGGGCACCGGTACGGCGGCGCAGCTGCCGGACGGCCGCGAGGCGGCCGGCAAGACCGGAACCACCGACGACAACAAGTCGGCGTGGTTCGCGGGCTACACCAAGCAGCTGGCCACCACGATCGGCATGTGGCGCGTCAACGACCAGGCGAAGTCGCAGCGCTTCCTGAAGATGTACGGCGTCGGCGGCGAGGAGAAGATCCACGGAGCTTCGTTCCCCTCGCAGATCTGGCGCGACTACATGACGCAGGCGATGCAGGGCGAGCCGATGGAGGCGTTCCCGCAGCCGCAGCCGATCGGCAAGGTCGTCTACGGCGAGAGCGCCAGCCCGACGCCGACCCCGACGAAGACGGAGGACAAGCCGACGGAGGAACCGTCGGAGACGCCTTCGGAGAGCCCGAGCGAGTCCTCTCCCAGCCCGTCGGCGAGCGACACCTGCTCGCCCTGGGACCTGGGCTGCCAGGACAACGGAGGCCAGGACAACGGCGGACCGACCGGCGATCCCGGTGATCCCGGTGGCGAGACCTCGCCGCCGGCGACCGAGCCGCCGGGCGGCGATGACGGCGGTGGTTTCTTCGGAGGCCCGGACGGCTTCGATAACTGACCGCGCGCTGTTTCACGTGAAACGCTCGACCGGTTTCACGTGAAACAGCGGATGCGAAACGACGAGCCCCCGACCCGGCATGCCCGGGCGGGGGCTTCGCCGTCTCCGGCACAGGGACGTGCGGCAGGATGACCCCCATGACGAGCGTGCGACAGGACGAGCCCGTACGGCCGACGCAACGGGACGAGGTGGCGGCGGCCGGCAGCGAGCTGATCGGCGGCCCGTTCGGCCGCCGCGTACTGCTCGGTGCGAGCTGGTGGACGCCGGTACGCGTCATCGCTCTGGTGGCCCTGGGCACGTTCGCGCTGGGAATGGTGCAGAAACTGCCCTGCTACAACGGCGCCTGGTTCTTCGGCGCGACCAGCCAGTACACCCACGCCTGCTACTCGGACATCCCGCACCTCTACGTCGGACGCGGGTTCGCCGAGAACCTGGTCCCGTACTTCGACCGGCTGCCCGGTGACATGCAGTACCTCGAATACCCCGTGCTGACCGGCGTGTTCATGGAGGTCGCCTCGTGGCTGACCCCGCACGGCGGCACGATGCAGCACCGCGAGCAGATCTACTGGCTGGCCAACGCCGGGATGCTCATGGTCTGCGCCGCCGTCATCGCTGTCTGCGTGGCCCGCACGCACCGCCGCCGGCCCTGGGACGCCCTGCTCGTCGCCCTGGCGCCCGCCTTCGCGCTGACGGCCACCATCAACTGGGACCTGCTCGCCGTCGCGCTGACCGCGGTGGCGATGCTGCTCTGGTCGCGCAGCCGCTCGCTCGCCGCCGGGGTGTTCATCGGGCTGGCGACGGCGGCCAAGCTCTACCCCGTCCTGCTGCTGGGGCCGCTGTTCGTCCTGTGCTGGCGGGCCGGGAAGTGGCGGGCGTTCGGCGCGGTGGCGGGCGGCGCGGTCTTCTCCTGGCTGGCGGTGAACCTGCCCGTGATGCTGCCCGCCTGGGACGGCTGGCAGAAGTTCTACACCTTCAGCCAGGAACGGCCGATCGACTTCGGCTCCGTCTGGCTGCTGATCTCCCAGCGCACCGGCAATCCACTGGAGTACGCCAACACCTATGCGACGCTGCTGATGATCGTCGGGTGCGGGGCCATCGCGCTGCTCACGCTCTACGCGCCGCGCCGCCCGCGCCTTGCCCAGCTGGCGTTCCTGGTCGTCGCGCTCTTCATCCTGACCAACAAGGTCTACTCGCCGCAGTACGTGCTCTGGCTGGTGCCGCTGGCCGCCCTGGCCCGGCCGCGCTGGCGCGATTTCCTGGTGTGGCAGGCGTGCGAGGTCATGTACTTCCTCGGTATCTGGCTGTACCTCGCGTACAGCGGCAGCGGGGACAAGCACCAGGGCCTGCCGCCCGAGGGATACCAACTGGCCATCGTCCTGCACCTGTTGGGGACCCTGTACCTGTGTGCGCTGGTGGTCAGGGACATCCTGCTGCCGGACCGGGACGCAGTGCGTCGCGAAGGTGCCGACGACCCCTCGGGCGGCGTCCTGGACCAGGCGCCCGACGTGTTCGTGCTGGGGCGGCAGCACCACTCACCGCGGCACGCCGCCCCGTTCGAGGGCGCGGCACGGGTCGAATGGGGACCGGCCGGGGACTGACCACAGGCAGCGGCGCGCGCCGGCAGGTCGGCCGGAGAAACGCGGCGGGCCCGGACGCACGGCGGGGAGCCGGGCGTCCGGGCCCGTTGTCATGGGCCGGAAGGCACAGGTCAGCGGTCCACGAGACGGTCGAACTGCGTGGTGGTGTGCCGCAGATGGGCCACCAGCTCCTCGCCGACCTTCGGCTCCGGCGCGTCGCTGGGCACGAACAGGATGGAGACCTGCATGTGCGGCGGCTCCGCGAACCAGCGCTGCTTGCCGGACCACACGTACGGCGAGAGGTTGCGGTTCACCGTCGCCAGGCCGGCCCGGGCGACACCCTTGGCGCGGGGCATCATGCCGTGCAGCGCCTTGGGGGCCTCCAGACCGACGCCGTGCGAGGTGCCACCGGCCACCACGACGAGGTAACCGTCGGAGGCCGCCTTCTGCTGGCGGTAGCCGAAGCGGTCGCCCTTGGCCACACGGGTGACGTCCAGGACCGCGCCGCGGTACTCGGTCGCGTCGTGGTCGCCCAGCCACAGCCGCGTGCCGATCCGGGCGCGGAAGCGGGTCTGCGGGAACTGGGCCTGCAGCCGGTGCAGCTCGTCGGCCTTGAGGTGGCTGACGAACATGGTGTGCAGCGGCAGCCGGGCGTTGCGGAGCCGGTCCATCCAGCCGATGACCTCGTCGACCGCGTCGGTGCCGTCGGTGCGGTCCAGCGGGAGGTGTATGGCGAAGCCCTCCAGCCGTACGTTCTCGATCGCGGACGCCAGCATCGGCAGCTCCTCCGGCGTGACGCCGTGCCGCTTCATGCTGCTCATGACCTCGACCACGACCCGCGCCCCGGCCAGTCCGCCGAGCCCCTGGACTGAGGAGACCGAGCGGATCGCCCGGTCCGGCAGCGGCACCGGCTCCTCGCCGTGCCGGAACGGCGTCAGGACGAGCAGGTCACCGCTGAAGTAGTCCTTGATGCGGGCCGCTTCGTACGTGGTGCCGACGGCCAGGAGGTCGGACCCCAGACGGGTCGCCTCGTCGGCGAGACGCTCGTGGCCGAAGCCGTAGCCGTTGCCTTTGCAGACCGGGACCAGCCCCGGGAACTGCTGCAGCACCTGCTGCTGGTGCGCCCGCCAGCGCGCGGTGTCGACGTAGAGGGTGAGCGCCATGGCCGGCCCGTGAACCTTTCTCGTTGCTGTGCTGCGTCGGATCTGTGGGGAACGTCGCGGGCGAGCGGTCAGCGCCGCGACATGTAGATGTCCAGCGCCTTGTGCAGGAGCTTGTTCAGCGGGAAGTCCCACTCGCCCAGGTACTCCGCCGCCTGCCCACCGGTACCGACCTTGAACTGGATCAGGCCGAAGAGATGGTCGCTCTCGTCCAGCGAGTCGCTGATGCCGCGCAGGTCGTAAACGGTCGCGCCGAGCGCGTAGGCGTCCCGCAGCATCCGCCACTGCATCGCGTTGGACGGGCGGACCTCGCGGCCGATGTTGTCGGACGCGCCATAGGAGTACCAGACGTGGCCGCCGACGACGAGCATCGTCGCCGCGGAGAGGTTCACTCCGTTGTGGCGGGCGAAGTACAGCCGCATGCGGTTGGGGTCCTCGCTGTTGAGGGCCTTCCACATACGCTCGAAGTAGCTCTGCGGCCGCGGGCGGAAGTGGTCACGCACCGCGGTGATCTCGTACAGCCGCTGCCACTCGGTGAGGTCCTCGAAGCCGCCCTGGACGACCTCGACGCCGGCCTTCTCGGCCTTCTTGATGTTGCGGCGCCACAGCTGGTTGAAGCCCTTGTGGACGTCCTCCAGCGAGCGGTTCTCCAGCGGCACCTGGAAGACGTAGCGGGGCTGCACGTCACCGAAGCCCGCGCCGCCGTCCTCGCCCTGCTGCCAGCCCATGCGGCGCAGCCGGTCGGCGACCTCGAAGGCACGCGGCTCGATGTGGGTGGCCTCGACGTCCCGGAGCCGCTTGACGTCGGGGCTCTGGATGCCGGACTTGATCGCGGCGGCGTCCCAGCGGCGGATGACGACCGGCGGGCCCATCTTCACGGAGAAGGCCCCCTGCTGCTTGAGATGCGCGAGCATCGGCTGCAGCCAGTCCTCCAGGTTCGGGGCGTACCAGTTGATGACGGGGCCCTCGGGCAGGTACGCGAGGTACCGCTTGATCTTGGGCAGCTGTCGGTAGAGGACCAGACCGGCGCCGACGAGCTGACCGGTGGAGTCGAACCAGCCCAGGCTCTCGGAGCGCCACTCGGACTTCACATCGGCCCAGGCCGGGACCTGCATGTGACTGGCCGCGGGCAGGCTCTGGATGTACGCCAGATGCTGCTCTCGACTGATGGTCCTCAGGGTCAGGGTCATGCGGGGCGCTCCTCGGCAGGTTTGTCCCCGTGGTCGGGGCTCCGGCTCTCGCGCCGAAGCCTACTGCGCCAAGGGAGCGCCCCGTCTGGGCCTACGGACGCACGGGTCCGTACGTCATCCGTGCGGCTAGCCCAGCACGCCTCCGAAGAGGCCGCCGTGCGCCATGCCGAGGAAGAACCCGAGTGCCGACGCGCCGAGGCCGATGATCAGCAGGAAGCGTTCCCCGGTCGTCACGGAGATGAATTGTCCCCAGGCACCCGTGCAGATGCCGATCAGACCGGCCCAGGAGCTGAGCAGGTGCAGGTGGGTGAAGTAGGCGGAGATGACGGCGACGAGGCCCAGCACCAGCGTCACCGCGGCGAGGGCGTTCTCGAGGGGGTGCGCCTTGCCGTCGCTGTTCAGCAGGGAGAGCGGGCCGTGCTGGGACTTCTGGGGCTGTACTGCATGTGCCATGCGGCACCTCCGTTGACAGGGCGGCGCACTGTAACGCCGCTCACACCCGTTGTGTTCCAGATTGGGGGGATCGGTGGCGTGATTTCAACCGGAAGCCTTCAGGCAGGTACTCTGTACGGTCTGCGCCCTTGTCTGTCTGCATTCGCTGTACGGACGGGGTGCGGAACGCATCACGACCCTCCTGCCACGGAACGACCGTGGCCGCTGAGTCCAAAGGAGGTGGGTTCCACATGCGTCACTACGAGGTGATGGTCATCCTCGACCCCGATCTGGAGGAGCGCGCTGTCTCCCCCCTGATCGAGAACTTCCTTTCCGTCGTCCGTGAGGGCAACGGCAAGGTCGAGAAGGTCGACACCTGGGGCCGTCGTCGTCTCTCGTACGAGATCAACAAGAAGCCCGAGGGCATCTACTCGGTCATCGACCTCCAGGCCGAGCCGGCCGTCGTCAAGGAGCTCGACCGTCAGATGAACCTGAACGAGTCGGTCCTCCGGACCAAGGTCCTCCGTCCCGAGACCCACTGACCGCGTAAGCGTTCAGCGGACATCGGGTTCGAGTAGCAACACAGCAGCCAGCAGCACACCCGCCGAGAGGTTCCCCTAATGGCAGGCGAGACCGTCATCACGGTCGTCGGCAATCTTGTCGACGACCCCGAGCTGCGCTTCACCCCGTCCGGTGCGGCGGTCGCGAAGTTCCGCGTCGCGTCCACTCCCCGCACCTTCGACCGTCAGACCAATGAGTGGAAGGACGGCGAGAGCCTGTTCCTGACCTGCTCGGTGTGGCGTCAGGCGGCGGAGAACGTCGCCGAGTCCCTTACGCGGGGTACCCGCGTGATCGTGCAGGGCCGCCTGAAGCAGCGGTCGTACGAGGACCGCGAGGGCGTGAAGCGCACGGTCTACGAGCTCGACGTCGACGAGGTCGGCGCGAGCCTGCGCAATGCCACGGCCAAGGTCACCAAGACCAGCGGCCGGGGTGCTCAGGGCGGCGGCTTCGGCGGCGGCCCGCAGGGCGGCGGCCAGGGTGGCGGCGGCTGGGGCGGCGGCCCCGGCGGTGGCCAGCAGGGCGGCGGCGGGGCTCCCGCCGACGACCCCTGGGCGACCAGCGCTCCTGCGGGCGGTGGCCAGCAGGGTGGCAGCGGTGGCGGCTGGGGCGGCGGCTCCGGCGGCGGCTACTCGGATGAGCCGCCCTTCTAGGCACGTACGTCTGGCACGTACACGCGGGGCTGTTTCACGTGAAACGCGGTTTCACGTGAAACGTGGTCCGGCGGCCTGAGGGCGCCAGCACAAACTTCTTGAAACTCACTGGAGAGAGACAATGGCGAAGCCGCCTGCTCGCAAGCCGAAGAAGAAGGTTTGCGTGTTCTGCAAGGAGAAGATCTCCTACGTCGACTACAAGGACACGAACCTGCTGCGGAAGTTCATTTCCGACCGCGGCAAGATCCGTGCCCGCCGGGTCACCGGCAACTGCACCCAGCACCAGCGTGACGTCGCCACGGCCGTGAAGAACAGCCGTGAGATGGCGCTGCTGCCCTACACCTCCACCGCGCGATAAGGGAAGGGTGACCGAAACATGAAGATCATCCTCACCCACGAGGTCTCTGGCCTCGGCACCGCCGGCGACGTCGTTGACGTCCGGGACGGTTACGCCCGTAACTACCTGGTCCCGCGCGGTTTCGCGATCCGCTGGACCAAGGGCGGCGAGAAGGACGTCGAGCAGATCCGCCGCGGTCGCAAGATCCGCGAGATCGCGTCGGTCGAGCAGGCCAACGAGGTCAAGGGTCAGCTCGAGGGCGTCAAGGTTCAGCTGGCCGTTCGCGCTGGCGACGCCGGCCGCCTGTTCGGCTCCGTCACCCAGGCCGACATCGCCTCGGCGATCAAGGCTGCCGGTGGCCCGGACGTGGACAAGCGCCGCGTCGAGGTCGGTTCGCCGATCAAGACCCTGGGCGCGCACCAGGTCTCCGTGCGTCTGCACGCCGAGGTTGTCGCCAACCTCGGTGTCGAGGTCGTCGCTGCCTGAGTGCAGCCCGATCGCACGGCCTGATCACGGGGCCGCGGGCAGCAGCCGCTGACCATGGCCCAGTGACCGAGTCGCGCTGAAGGGGCCGCATCCTTCCGGGATGCGGCCCCTTCGGTCGTCCGGAGCCGGTCGCGCAGCCCGGTGGGCGCGGCGACCGTCGGTGCGTACCGCTCGTCGGTGCGTACCGCCCGTGCGTCGTCAGCGGGCCGCGCCGGTCACGATCCAGCGGCCGGAGCGGGTACGGATCCACAGGGTCACCATGCGTACGGCCATCATCAGCGCCATCGACCACCACAGCGCGGTCAGCCCGCCGCCCAGCGCCGGTACCGCCAGCGCAACGGGTGCGAAGACCGCCAGCGTGACGAGCATCGCCCCGGCCAGGTACGGCCCGTCCCCCGCGCCCATCAGTACGCCGTCGAGGACGAAGACGATGCCGGAGACGGGCTGGCTCACGGCGACCACCAGCAGGGCCGGCAGCAGGACGTCCTTCACGGCCGGGTCGGCGGTGAACAGCGGGATGAACAGCGGCCGGGCCAGGGCGACCAGGATGCCGAGTACGACTCCGGAGGCGATCCCCCACTCGACCATGCGGCGGCAGGCGGCCTTCGCCCCGTCCACATCCCCCGCGCCCAGATAGCGCCCGATGATGGCCTGGCCGGCGATGGCGATCGCGTCCAGCGCGAAGGCCAACAGCGACCACAGGGTCAGGATGATCTGGTGGGCGGCCACATCGGCGTCGCCGAGCCGCGCGGCCACCGCCGTCGCGATCATCAGGACGGCACGCAGCGAGAGGGTACGCACCAGCAGCGGCACACCGGCCTGTGCGGAGGCGCGGATGCCGGCGGCGTCGGGGCGCAGCGAGGCGCCGTGCCGCTTGGCACCGCGTACGACGACGGTGAGGTACACGGCCGCCATGCCGCACTGGGCGATGACGGTGCCCCAGGCGGAGCCGGCGATGCCCAGGCCGGCGCCGTAGACCAGGCCGATGTTCAGGGCCGCGTTGAGAGTGAAGCCGCCGATCGCGACGTACAGCGGGGTTCTGGTGTCCTGCAGACCGCGGAGCACGCCGGTGGCGGCGAGCACGACGAGCATCGCCGGGATGCCGAGGGAGCTGATGCGCAGGTAGGTGGTGGCGTACGGAGCGGCGGTGGGGGACGCCCCGAAGACGTCGACCAGCCAGGGAGCGGTGGGCAGTACGACGGCGATCACGGCGGCGCCCAGCAGGAGGGCGAGCCAGATGCCGTCCATGCCCTGACGGATGGCGGCGGAGAGATCACCGGCGCCGACCCGGCGGGCGACGGCCGCTGTGGTGGCGTAGGCGAGGAAGACGAAGACCGAGACGGCGGTCGTGAGGAGGGCGGCGGCGACGCCGAGCCCGGCAAGCTGCGGAGTGCCGAGGTGGCCGATGACGGCGCTGTCGACCATGACGAAGAGGGGTTCCGCGACGAGCGCGCCGAACGCGGGGAGAGCGAGTGCGATGATCTCGCGGTCGTGCCTGCGGCCGGTGCGCCGGGGCTTCGCGGGAGCCTGTGTCATGCACCCAATCTAATCTTCCACAGGTAAGAGACACAACTAGCTTGTGACCCTTACCTCTCGGGGTCCGAGATGCTCTTCTCCAGGGAGAATGCCGCGATCTTGAACAGGTTGCCGAAGTTTTTCTCCCCCACAGGCTATGGACGAAGAAGCCGCAGGTCAGAGGTGCCAGGCAGGGGTGATTGTGTGTTTGTCCACACTGATTTCCCCCGCGCCGTGCACAGGAACCGGGGAGTTCTCCACAGGTTGGGGGCAATCATCCACACGGCCTGTGGATAACCAGATTGGCGGACGGTCCCCGGCGGCCTACCGTTGTCCGGCGTCCCCTCCCCGTGTCGGTCCCTGGATTCATCCGAACTCGTCGCGCCGTAAGCGGAGTCGGGTGTCTCGATTGTCAGAGCCGTGCCGTAAGAAAGAAGGGCACAGCAAGGTCCGCGTCGCGGACGGGAGGAGGTGGGCGTGGTGAGCGTGCCTGAGCCCATGCAGCCCACGGAGGACCCCTGGGCCGACTCCGGCCCCGGTGACCGGCTGCCCGCCCGCTCCCGGCGGAACGACGGCAAGGGACGCGGCCGCGAGGACCGGTTCGACCGCGAGGACGGCGGTGGCGGGTGGTCCGGCGGCTTCGAGCGGGTCCCGCCACAGGACCTGGACGCCGAGCAGTCCGTGCTCGGCGGCATGCTGCTCTCCAAGGACGCCATCGCCGACGTGGTCGAGGTACTCAAGGGCCACGACTTCTACCGCCCGGCGCACGAGCTGGTCTACCAGGCCGTCCTCGATCTGTACGCCAAGGGCGAGCCGGCCGACCCGATCACCGTGGCCGCCGAGCTGACCAAGCGCGGCGAGATCGGCCGGGTGGGTGGCGCGTCGTATCTGCACACCCTCGTGCAGTCCGTGCCGACGGCGGCGAACGCCGAGTACTACGCGGAGATCGTCCACGAGCGGGCGGTTCTGAGACGGCTCGTCGAGGCCGGCACCAAGATCACGCAGATGGGATACGCCGCCGACGGCGACGTCGACGAGATCGTCAACAGCGCGCAGGCGGAGATCTACGCCGTCACCGAGCAGCGCACCAGTGAGGACTACCTCCCGCTCGGCGACATCATGGAGGGCGCGCTCGACGAGATCGAGGCGATCGGCTCCCGCCAGGGCCAGATGACCGGCGTACCCACCGGCTTCTCCGACCTCGACTCGCTGACGAACGGCCTGCACCCCGGCCAGATGATCGTCGTCGCGGCCCGTCCGGCGATGGGTAAGTCCACGCTCGCGCTGGACTTCGCCCGGGCATGTTCGATCAAACACAACATGCCGAGCGTCATCTTCTCGCTCGAAATGGGCCGCAATGAGATCGCGATGCGTCTGCTGTCCGCCGAGGCGCGAGTGGCGCTGCACCACATGCGCTCCGGCGCGATGACGGACGAGGACTGGACCCGGCTCGCCCGCCGGATGCCCGACGTCTCGGCCGCGCCCCTCTTCATCGACGACTCGCCGAACCTCTCGATGATGGAGATCCGGGCCAAGTGCCGCCGCCTCAAGCAGCGGCAGGACCTGAAGCTGGTGGTCATCGACTATCTGCAGCTGATGCAGTCCGGCGGCTCCAAGCGGGTCGAGAGCCGCCAGCAGGAGGTCTCGGACATGTCCCGTAACCTCAAGCTGCTCGCCAAGGAGCTGGAGCTCCCGGTCATCGCGCTCTCCCAGCTGAACCGTGGCCCTGAGCAGCGTACGGACAAGAAGCCGATGGTCTCCGACCTCCGTGAGTCGGGTTCGATCGAGCAGGACGCCGACATGGTCATCCTTTTGCACCGCGAGGACGCCTACGAGAAGGAGTCCCCGCGAGCGGGCGAGGCGGACATCATCGTCGGCAAGCACCGAAACGGTCCCACCGCGACCATCACCGTCGCCTTCCAGGGCCACTACTCCCGCTTCGTGGACATGGCCCAGACCTGACCCGGGCGCGTGGAGGTCCTCAAATCGGTGGAGGGCCTCAAATTCCGGGTCGGTATCTCACAGCTGGTGCCGGGCGGAAGTCGGATCCGACGTGTCGTTGAGACGTGCAGGTCGCGCTTGTACGTCGTTCGTGTGGAAACGCCGACGCCTGGAAGGCCAACCAGCCGCGCCGGGAACAGCCGGCCCGACCGGCGCTGTTGCATCAGCCGAGGCACCGGCGCCGCACGGGCGGGGAACACGGAGACCACAAGGTTGTCGCCTGCCGGAATTCGGGCCTCGGGATCGCGGTACGCACGCCGCGCACTCGGACCAAGACGTATTTCTGCAGGAGGACTGTTTCATGACTGACCGGCCCTTGACGCTCATGGCCGTACACGCCCACCCCGACGACGAGGCCACCTCGACCGGAGGAGTCCTCGCGCGCTACGCGGCGGAGGGCATCCGCACGGTTCTCGTGACGTGTACCGACGGCGGTTGTGGTGACGGACCGGGGGGCGCCAAGCCGGGCGATCCCGAGCACGATCCGGCGGCCGTCGCCTTGATACGCCGTCAAGAACTCGAGGCGAGCTGTGACGCCCTGAAGATCAGCGATCTGGAGATGCTGGACTATGCCGATTCCGGGATGATCGGCTGGCCGAGCAACGACGCCCCCGGATCCTTCTGGCAGACCCCCGTGGAGGAAGGCGCCGCCCGACTCGCCGAACTCATGCGGCACTACCGACCCGACGTGGTCGTCACCTATGACGAGAACGGCTTCTACGGCCACCCCGACCACATTCAGGCCCACCGCATCACGATGGCGGCGCTGGAGATGACCGCGCTGACACCGAAGGTGTACTGGACGACGATGCCCCGCTCGGGGATGCAGCGGTTCGGTGAGATCATGCGCGAGTTCCATCCGGACATGCCGGAGCCGGATCCTGCCGAGGCCGCCGCGATGGCCGAGATCGGCCTCCCCGACGACGAGATCACCACGTGGGTGGACACCACCGCATTCAGCGGTCAAAAGTTCGATGCGCTGGCCGCGCACGCCAGTCAGGGCGAGAACATCTTCTTCCTCAAGATGGGCAAGGAGCGGTTCGGCGAGTTGATGGGCATGGAGACGTTCGTACGTGTCAAGGACGCCACCGGCGCGGCCGTACCCGAGAACGACCTCTTCGCCGGACTGCGCTGATCCGCCCGTCCGGCCGGGACCTGGAAAAGCTCCTCGGCCGCACAGCGCGATCGAGCGTGTCACATACCCGGAGGTTTCTACGTAAGTTCCGCTTCGGCAGCCCACGATCAGACCTTCGGCCGGCGACGTTGACCTGTGCCCGCACGCCGACCTGACACCGCGCTCGCCCCCAAACCGCCTGGCAACCGCACAGTTGGGAGATCTGCGGGCAGCTGACTCGGAAGGTCCACGACAGCCCAGGTCACAAGCTCGGCGGTCTGCTCCGATCAGGGCAGACCGCCGAGGCAGCGATATGAAGCTGAGACTCCGGTGTCCGACACGCCATGAGACAGCGGAAGAAGAAGCCGCAGGTCACGAGGGCGGTCTCCGACGCGTCGGCCGCGGCACCCGACAGCGCGTGTGCCTGCGGACGGGTGCTGTTCACTCGGGTCGTGCAACCGCGGGGAAGTGCAGCCGCGGAGGAAGCGGCTCAGACGACGATGACCCGGCGCCCGCGCGTGTGGCCGGCCTGGCTGTCGATGTGCGCCGCCGCGGCCTCGGCGAGCGGGTACGACTTCTCGACCGGGATGTGGAGCTTTCCCCGCGAGATGAGGCCGGCGGCCTCGGCGAGCGCATCCGGCACGCTCCCGGCCACGCCGGAGAACCGGACGCCGAACTCAGGCGCACCGAGATCGGCGATGGAGATCACCCTCTGCGGATCCCCGGTCAGCTCGACAAGCTCGCGGATCACGCCCGAGCCGGCCAGATCGAGGGCCGCGTCGACATGGCCGAGCTGCCGCACCCGCTCGCCCCAGCCCTCGCCGTACGTCGTGGCGAGGGCACCCAGACTCCGCAGATAGTCCTGGTTCGCGGCCCCGGCGGTGCCGATCACCGTGATGCCGCGGTCGCGGGCGATCTGCAGCACCGCAGAGCCGACGCCCCCGGACGCGCCGCTGACCAGCAGCGTCTGTCCGGCCTCCACCCCGACCTCGCGGAGGATGCGCAGCGCGGTCTCCACCACGGAGGGGTACCCGGCGGCCTCTTCGAACGTCAGCCCCTCGGGCATACGGGCCCAGGCCGACAGCACGGCGAACTCGGCATAAGTGCTGGAGCCTTCGCCGAACACGTGGTCGCCGACCTCGACCCCGTCGACGCCCTCGCCGACCTCGTCCACCACCCCGGCGGCGTCCAGCCCGACCCCGGCGGGCAATTCGGTCGGATGGGCCCCCAGGACCTGGCCTTCACGGACCCTCCAGTCGACGGGGTTCACGCCCGCCGCCCGCACGGCGACGCGTACTTGGCCGGGGCCCGCGTGGGGCTCCTCGGCATCGATGAGTTGCAGAACGTCCGGACCGCCGAACTCGGCGAAGCTCACTTTCTTCATGCGGCGAAACGTAGCACTAACGGTTAGCGTTACGGAACGGATGCACCTTCGTAGCTGATAGCGTGAGCGCATGACCGTGCAGCCCGGACGCCGCGAGCGCAAGAAGGCCGCGACCCGCCAGAAGATCGCCGACACCGCCCTGCGGCTCTTCCTGGAGCGCGGGTACGACGCGGTGGGCATCCGCGAAGTGGCCGCTGAGGCCGACGTGGCCGTCACCACGCTCTTCTCCCACTTCGCCGCCAAAGAGGCCCTGGTGTTCGAGCAGGACGAAGACTTCGAGCAGCGCCTCACGCAGGCGGTCACCGGCCGGGCGCCGCACGAGCCGCTCATCCCCGCGCTGCGCCGCGAGATCCAGGCCCTGGTGCGGCATTGCACGGCGGACAGCGCCGCCCCGATCTGGCGCATGATCGACGAATCGCCCGCCCTGCGGAAGTACGAGGAGTCGATGAGGCTGCGCCACGCGGAAACGCTGGCAACGGCCATCGCCACCGATCCCGAACTGTCACAGACCGCGACGGCGAGCCGGGCGATCGCGAGGTTCGTGATCGACGCCTATTCGCTGGCCCGCGAGGCGGCCGATCCGGACGCCGCGCTGGACGAGATCTTCCGGATGATCGAAGCGGCCTGGGAGGCCACCTGCCCTTCTCGACGTGCGTGAGGAACTGTTCTTCCAGGCAGGACAGGGGCCGGTCGGGGATGGGCAGCTTCGTTTGGCCGTCGGGACGGCCGTCCCGCATCTGGGGAGGGTCGCTGCCATGACGCCGGAGTTCGTCTGAACGGTCAACGTCTGCCTTGCCTCGTTCCGGAAGACTGAGGCTGTCGGATTTGCGGGTGCGGTACGGGAGTTCGTCAGCGGGCGGCATGCCGGAGCAAGGGAAGGAGCGGGGCGCGTGAGTGGTGCGGCGGGCTGGAGTGGTGTGGCGGTGTCTTCGGACGAGGATCGTCGGGGCGCGGAGCTGTTGCCGGGTACCAGGCGGGGGCTGTGGCGGCGGCTGGCCGTGGGGCAGACGGAGGGGCGGGCGCCGTCCATGGTGGGGGCGGTCGTACGGGACGGGCAGCCGGTGTGGCTGGGGCTGCGCGGGGCGGTGGACGGCGCGGTGCCGCACGCCGACATGCAGTACCGCATCGGTTCGCTCACCAAGACGTTCGTGGCGGTGCTCGTCATGCGGCTGCGGGACGAGGGGCTGCTCGGCCTGGCCGATCCGCTGGGCAAGCACCTCGACGGTACGCCGGTACCGGACGCGACGGTCGCGCAACTGCTCGCGCACAGTGCCGGGCTGGCGGCCGAGGCGCGCGGGCCGTGGTGGGAGCGGACGCCGGGCCTGCTGCGGCCGGGCCCGGCCGACCTCTTCGGTGAGCGGCCGCGCCGCCACCCGGCGGGCCGCCGGCACCACTACTCCAATCCCGGTTACGCGCTGCTGGGCGCGCTCGTCGAGCGGCTGCGCGGCGGCGAGCACTGGGGAGAGGTACTGCGCCGTGAGGTGCTGGAGCCGTTGGGGATGACGCGGACGACCTTGGACCCGGTGGCGCCGCACGCGGCCGGCTGGGCCGTACACCCCTGGGCGGACGTGCTGTTGCCCGAACCGGCCGAGGACACCGGGCGGATGGCGCCGGCCGGCCAGCTGTGGTCGACGGCCTCGGACCTGTGCCGGTGGGCGGCGTTCCTGGCCCGGGGCGATGATCGGGTTCTCGGCGCGGCGAGCGTGGCCGAGATGCGGACGCCTGCGGTACCGGCGGAGGGCGACTGGAGCATGGGGTACGGCCTGGGGCTGCAGCTGCTGCGGACGGACGACGGCCGGGTGCTGGCCGGGCACACCGGCTCCATGCCGGGCTTCCTGGCCTCCCTGTGGGTCGGTACGGACGCCGGTACGGACGAGGGACTCGCGGGTGTCGCGCTGGCCAACTGCACGTCGGGCCCCGCGGTGAGCGGGATCGCCGCCGACTTGGTACGGATCGTGGCCGAGCGGGAGCCGCGAATTCCCGAGCCGTGGCGGCCGCTGACCGGACCGTTGGACGAGGAGCTGCTGGCGCTGACCGGGCCGTGGTTCTGGGGCAGCGCACCGTACGTTCTGCGGCTCCGGGCAGACCGGGAGCTGGAGCTGAGCCCGATGTCCGGCGGAGGCCGCAGCTCGCGGTTCCGGCCGGTGGAGGACGGGAGCTGGACGGGCCTGGACGGTTACTACGCGGGGGAGACGCTGCGCGCCGTGCGGGCCGGGGACGGTTCGGTGAGCCATCTGGACCTGGGCACGTTCGTGTTCACCCGCGCGCCGTACGAGCCGTCGGCACCGGTGCCGGGCGGCGTCGACGCGGGCGGCTGGCGTACGGAGGGGTGAAGACGGTGGGGTGAAGACGGTGGGGGTAGGCGCTGACGGTGCTGGGTGAGCCGGGGGGAGCCAGGCCGACGCGGTGCGGGCAGGGGGCAGCGGGCGCCGGAGTCGGGGTGACGGGGCGGACGTACAGTCGAGCCAGATATCAGGAGTGCCCGGGAACCGCCATCGTGCGGGGCCCGCTACCGCTGGAAGGCCACTGTGACTGCCGTGAACGATGCGACCGCGACCGCGAACTCCGACGCCCCGGTGCTGCTCGACCTGCCGCCCCTCACCGCGGCGCACTTCGCGCGGATCGAGGACAAGGTCGCCGCGCTGATGGGTACCGAAGCGGACGTCGTGGCGATGCAGGGCGAGGCGCTGCTGCCGCTCGAGGCGTGCATCCGCTCGGCCGTACGGCCCGGCAGCACCGCCCTGAACATCATCACCGGTCCGTACGGCGAGACCTTCGGCGGCTGGCTGCGGTCCTGCGGCGCCGAGGTGGTCACGATCACCGCCCCGTTCACCGGCGCGGTCTCGCCGCAGCAGGTCGCGGACGCGCTGCGGGAGAACCCCGCCATCGACTTCGTGAGCCTGGTGCACGCCGAGGCCGCGACCGGCAACACCAACCCCGTCGCCGAGATCGGCGCGGTGGTGCGGGAGCACGGTGCGCTGCTGATGCTGGACGCGGTGGCGTCGGTGGGTGCGGAGCCGCTGCGTACCGACGAGTGGGGCGTGGACCTCTGCGTCATCGGCGGGCAGAAGGCGCTGGCCGGCCCGGCCGGTGTCTCGGCCGCTTCGGTGAGCGCCCGTGCTTGGGAGCGGATCGCCGCCAACGAGCAGGCCCCGCGGCGTTCGTACCTCTCGCTGCTGGACTGGAAGGAGCGCTGGATCGACGGTGGCCGTACGGCGCTGCCGCACGCGCCGGCGCAGCTGGAGATGCTGGCGCTGGAGCAGGCCGTGGACCGGGTGAACGCCGAGGGTCTGGACACCGTCATCGCCCGCCATCGCGCGGCCGCTGCGGCGACGCGTGCGGGAGTACGGGCCCTGGGCGGCCTGACGCCGTACGTGCTCCGCGACGAGGACGCCGCACCGGCCGCCACGACGCTCCGGGCGCCGGAGGACGTGGACGCCCGCGAGATCGTGGCCGCGGCACTGGCTGCGAACGGCGGGGTGCCGCTGCAGGCCGCGGCCGGTGCGCTGGCCAAGGAGATGATCCGGCTGAACCACTACGGCCGGGCGGCGGACCGTGCAGTGGTCCTGTCCGCGCTGTCCGCGCTGGGCGAGGGACTGCGGACGCTGGGTGCGGAGCCGGACGCCGAGGCTGCCGTGGAGGCGGCGGGGGCCGCCTGGGATGCGGTGGTCGGGGGCTGAACGGGGGAGAGTGCAGGCGCTGGCGGAGAGGGTTCGCCGACCGCCGTGTAGGCCATTCGAGTGTCTGATGGGCCTGTAGGCCGGGGGATGGCCTGAGTGGGGCCGTGTTTCACGTGAAACATGGCCCCACAGTCATGTGGGGGGAGGGAGGCGGGGGGGAAGCAGATCCGAGCGCAGAAGTGGAATGAGTGCTCACCGAGGGACGGTGAGCATTCGTCGGCAATTCAGCTAAAAACGGAGCGCCGGTCCCTCTAATTGCCCTAGTTTATGGGCGAGTTGAGTGGTGGGTGGGTGGGGTGCGGGTGAGTCCCGCAGGGCGGCGAGTTTTCGGCCCGCCTCCGGGCAGTTCCCCGCCGGCCCCGGGCAGTTCCCGGCCGGTCTCCGGACAGTTCCCGGTCGGCTGTCGGGGGTGGTCCAGTCGCGTCTTCGTAAACGGAGGGAGCGGCCCGTTTCTGTTGCGGTTTCTCGTTGGCTCTTTTCGGCGGCGCGCCGGGTGCGCGGTTGTCGATCATGCTTTTAGCGGCCCTTAGAATCGGAACGCTCAGCCCGTTTATCCAGGTGGTTTACGAGGCAGAGACGCAGCCGTTTTTGAGGAGGTCGGGAGAATGCCGGAGACCGGGTCCGCCGCATTGCGCGCCGACGCGCGACGCAATCGGGCGCTCGTGCTGCAGGCGGCCCGATCCGCCTTTGAGGAACGCGGGTTGAGCGTTCCGCTTGGAGAGATCGCGCGGCGCGCGGGGGTGGGGGCGGGAACCGTATACCGCCATTTCCCTTCCAAAGACGCCTTGTTCAGGGCGACGGTCGCGGACCGGCTGCGGCTGTTCACCGACACGGCACGGGACTTGGCCGATGTGCCGGACCCGGGCGAGGTCTTTTTCCGGTTCATTTCCTCGGTGGTCAGGCTGGCAGCGCAGAACAAGGCGATGTCTGCCGCGCTGGAAGGGGCGGCAGCGGCCGATGTCCGTCCCGTACTGCCGGGACTGGAAGAGGAATTCTGGTCGGCGCTGGAAGTGCTGCTGGACAGGGCTCAGCGAGCCGGCGCGGTGCGCAAGGACGTGTCCATCGCCGATGTGCGGGTCCTGTTGACCGGGTGCATGGCCATGGAAGTCCGCCGGTCGGCGGCGTCCGGCGGACCGGCGGGGGATTCAGCGGACGACGTGGATTTCCCGGCCGGTACGAGGATGGCGGACGACGCGTCGGGCCGTATGACGGCCCTGATGTGCGACGGGCTGCGGGCCGGGCGGGACGTAACGAAACTCCCGTTCGAAGCCGCAGGAAGTAACGAAACTGTGTGCGAAGAATGCGGCGGACCTGTGCGTACGGCGCATACCGGCCGGCCCGCCCGCTACTGCGGCGGGGCCTGCCGGCAGAAGGCACACCGGACCCGGTCCAGGGCGCGTTCCGGAGATGCCGAAGTGCCTGAGGCGGAGCCCGCCGGTGGGTCCGCCCGTGGAGCTGCCGATGAGCCCGTCGATGGGCCCACAACCGGGGCCGCCGACGGTCCCGCCGAGGTCACAGCTGGCGCTTGAAGCCCAGGTGGGAGGCGTCGAAGCCGATCCGTTCGTAGAAGCGGTGGGCGTCGACGCGGGTCGCGTCGGAGGTCAGCTGTACCAACTCGACGCCGAGTGCGCGGGATTCGTCCACCGCCCAGTCCATGAGCCGGGTGCCCAGGCCGCTCCCCCGCTCCTCGGAGTGGATGCGCACGCCCTCGATGATCGACCGGGTGGCACCGCGCCGCGAGAGTCCCGGAATGACGGTGAGCTGGAGCGTGCCCACGACGCGGCCGGCGCGTTCGGCGACGACCAGGCGCTGGTTCGGGTCGTCGGCCAGGCGCTTGTACGCCGTACGGTACGGAGTCAGGTCGTCCGGGGACTCACGGGTGGCGCCCAGCGCGTCGTCGGCCAGCAGCGCCACGATGGCGGGGAGGTCCGCTTCGGTCGCCCGACGGATCTTGAAATCGCTCATGGGCGCGACCATATGCCGTGTGCGGGCCGCGTCCCAGAGGTAGTGCACGTCGCGCACGCCACGTTGTCCCGCGGTGCGCGGCGCGTGCCCACAGACGCGTCCTAAGCTTCGGCCGAGGCTGTCGTACCCGTAGCCATGCCCTCCACCGCCGCCACCAGAGGTGCCAGCTCCGGGCGCCGGGCGGCCTCGCGCAGGGCCTCGGACAGCGCCGCGTCATGCGTCGGGCGGGCCTCCTCCAGCAGTTGGTGACCCTTCTCGGTGACGTTCGTGTAGATGCCGCGGCGGTCGTCGGGGCACAGGTAGCGGGACAGCAGCCCGCGCTCCTCGAGCCGGGTGACCAGGCGCGTCGTCGCGCTCTGGCTGAGGACGACCGCGTCGGCCACCTGGTGCATGCGCAGGTGGCCGCCCACGCCGTCGTGCTGCTCACTGAGCACGTTCAGGACGGAGTACTCGCGCACGCTCAGCCCGTGCCCGTCCTGCAGGGCGCGCTCGATGTGCGCCTCGATCCGGCCGTGCAGGGCGGAGAGCGCGCACCACCCCTGAGCGAGGCCGGGTGCGCGGACCGTCTGCTGGCACTGCGTCATGAGAACCCTCCTTTGGGTCGTACTCCTCAGGGTAGGCCACCCGCGAAATAGCCCGCGCTTGCAAGTAACCCGCGTCTGCAATTATTGTGAACGCATCCAACCTCCCCCTGCAACGTTTTGAAGGGCCCAGTCATGCCTCTCGCACTTCTGGCGCTGGCCATCGGCGCCTTCGGAATCGGCACCACCGAGTTCGTGATCATGGGGTTGCTGCCGGAGGTCGCCGCCGACTTCGGCGTCTCCATCCCCACCGCCGGCTTCCTGACCACCGGCTATGCGCTCGGTGTCGTGGTCGGCGCCCCGCTCCTGGCCGTCCTCGGTGCCCGCGTCTCGCGCAAGCGAATGCTGATGCTGCTGATGGGCCTGTTCATCGCGGGCAACCTCGTGTCGGCCGTCGCCCCCGTTTTCGGCGTCATGCTGGCCGGGCGGGTGATCGCCTCGCTCGCGCACGGCGCGTTCTTCGGCATCGGCTCGATCGTCGCCGCGGGCCTGGTCGCGCCGCACAAGAAGGCCGGCGCGATCGCGATGATGTTCACCGGCCTCACCGTCGCCAACGTCGTCGGCGTCCCGGTCGGCACGTTCATCGGCCAGAGCGTCGGCTGGCGCGCGACCTTCTTCGTCGTCGCCGCGCTCGGCGTGCTCGGCCTGGCCGGAATCGCCGCACTCGTACCGGCCGACCGCCGCGAAGCGGGCGCCGCACAGCAGCGCACCCACCTCCGCGGCGAGCTCGCCGCCTTCCGCAACCCGCAGGTCCTGCTGGCCATGGCCATGACCGTGCTCGGCTTCGGCGGCGTCTTCGCCGCGATCACCTACATCGCGCCGATGATGACCAAGGCCGCCGGATACGCCGACACCTCCGTCACCTGGCTGCTCGTCCTCTTCGGCATCGGGATGGTGGTCGGCAATCTGATCGGCGGCAAGTTCGCCGACCGCGCGCTGATGCCGATGCTGTACGTCGCGCTCGCGGCGCTGGCCGTCGTGCTCGGGACCTTCACGTTCACCGCGTACGACAAGGTGGCCGCCGCCGTCGCCATCCCGCTGATCGGTGCCTTCGGGTTCGCGACCGTGCCGCCGCTGCAGAAGCGGGTGCTCGACCAGACCGCGGACGCGCCCACGCTCGCCTCCGCCGTCAACATCGGCGCCTTCAACCTCGGCAACGCGATCGCCGCCTGGCTCGGCGGCCTGGTCATCTCGGCCGGCCTCGGCGTCACGGCCCCCAACTGGGTCGGCGCGCTGCTCGCCGCCTCCGCGCTGGTACTGGCCTTCTGGTCGGCCGCGCTGGAACGCCGGGACCGGGCGGCCGCCGGCGGCACCGGCCGGGTCGTCGCGGGTGCGACGGCGGAGAAGAGCGCGGCGGAGCCCGCGCGGGCGTGACCTCACGGGAAGCGGCTCGGCTTCCCCCCCCCAGCCCTTTCCCTCTCATCAAGCAGCACTCTCACCCCCCCCACCCCAAGGAGCACCACCCCATGACCACCCCCGACACCATCCCCGCCGTCCGCCCGCTCACCACCGGGGACGTCGATGCCCTCGTCGAGGCCGCGCGGCGGGCCGCCGACGGTGAAGGCGTACGCGGCAGCGTCACCGTGCTGGACGCCGGCGGCCACCTGCTCGGCTTCCGGCGGGACGACGACGCCGTGCTGATCTCGGGGGAGACCAGCACCCGCAAGGCGTACACCGCGCTGCAGCTGG
Organism: Streptomyces sp. NPDC000151; assembly: GCF_040301705.1. NCBI lineage: Bacteria > Bacillati > Actinomycetota > Actinomycetes > Kitasatosporales > Streptomycetaceae > Streptomyces > Streptomyces sp. NPDC000151. Next base: position 22,713 of record NZ_JBEPFC010000088.1, read on the forward strand.
ATGCGCCCACCGCTGACCTGGTCGACCTGGTCCGTCCGGACGGCCTCTTCCACACGCTGCCGACCGCGCTCGACCGGCCGCTGCTGTTCATCGCGGGTGGCGTACCGCTGCACCGCGACGGCCGGCTGATCGGCGCCATCGGCTTCGGCGGCGGCGCGCCGGAGCAGGATCACCGGATCGCCGTCGCCGCCCGTCGGGCCGCCGGCCTGGAGTGATCACTCCCCTGCGGTGATCACTCCACGGCCGCCCGGCCTGCCTTCTCCGGCCGCCGCCCGCGCTTCCCGCGCAGGCGGCGGCCGCGGGCTGTCATCCCCCAGGGCTTCAGTACGGAGACCGCGGTCAGGAAGACGTACAGCGTGAGCGCGACGGCCGGTGCCACGACGAGGTCGGTCTCCGGGGGCACCGGCCGGCCCGCCACCACCGCGCCGGCCGCGGCGTTGATCTGCGTACGCAGCGCGAGGACGGTGGCGACGACCGCGCCCAGCGTCAGCCAGAACTTGGTGACCACCCACCGGTACCGGGCCAGCCCCCACGGCGTGCCGAGCGACAGTACGAGGCCGGAGATCAGGGTGAGCAGCGCGAGCGGAATGATCAGCCAGTCGATGAAGATCTTCATCGAGCGGTAGGCGGCCGCGGCGAGTTCCGTGGCGTCGGCCGTTCCCGAACCGGTCACCGCGCCGGTTTCACGTGAAACACCCGCGGTCGATGCCGCGATGCCGAGCGCCAGCAGGCCGAGCGTCAGCCCGAGCCAGCCGACGGAGACGACGACGTGGACGACGAGGGTGGCCCGGCGCGCGGGACGGCTGAGCTGCTGCATGTCCCCACCGTCGCGCCCGGTGGCCCGCGGCGCGTCTGACGGCGGGAGTATCCGCCCGTACGCGCGGACGAGTACGGACAGCCGTACCGGCCGGATCCGGCCGACGCGCCCCGGCCCACCCGTCCCGCGTACGACGGCCTACCCTCGCCCCATGGCCAAGCTGCACCTCTTCGACCTGGACGGAACGCTGCTCTACCGGTCCGCCGCCGCCGTGGAGATCGCGCGGCAGCTCGGGCTGGAGCGGGAGACCGGCGAGCTGGAGCGCGCCTTCGCGGCCGGTGAGCTGACTCCGCCGCGCTTCGCACAGCTGGCCTGCGACCTGTGGACCGAGCTGACCCACGCCGACGTCGCGGCCGCTTTCGAGGCGGCGCCCTGGCTGGCCGGTATCCGGGACGTATGGGCCGACATCCGCGAGCGCGGGGAGCGCTGTGCGGTGATCTCCCTGTCGCCGTCGTTCTTCGTGGACCGGCTGCTGGTGTGGGGCGCCGACGCGGCGTACGGCTCGCGCTGGCCGGCCGTGCCGTTCCGGGAGCGGGTGGACCCGGCCGGCATCCTGTCCGCCGGGGCCAAGGTGCGGATCGCCGACGAGCTCTGCGCGTCCTTCGGGCTGAGCCGGGCGGACTGCGTGGCGTACGGGGATTCCCGCTCCGACGCGGAACTGTTCGCGGCCGTCCCGTCGTCCGTGGCGGTGAACGCGGACCATCACGTCAGCGAGCTCGCGACCTTCGCGTACGGGGGACGGGACTTGCGGGAGGCGTACGCGCTGACGCTCGGCGGGTAGGCCGTCGGGCGAGTCGGCCCACCGGCTCGCTCCACCGGCCACGCCACCGGCTCACCGGCCGATTCACCCGGAACTCACCCGGGCTTCACCGGGGCGTCGGCGAGCTGCCGCGGAACGGGACTTGTGGATTCGACCGCTGCCGGTATGGTCGACTCCGGTCCACCGGGCGGGCGCGCCGTGGGACAGCCGGGCGTACGTCGGGAGTCCGCCAGCCTACCGGCAACGAGCCGCTCGTTGCCGGGACTTCAGGCTGTTCGTCCGTCCGTACGGGCGCGGGCTGACATGCTGCGGAGGCGTGCGGAGACGGGAACCGCGGTGGATGTGACACCAGTCGGAGCTGCCCCGCTTTCGCGGGTATTGCCCGGCCAGCGGTTGCCGATCAAGAATGCGAAGACGTTCCACGACCGTTCGAGGCGAGGCAGACCATGGACGCTCCGACCACCGAGTCGGCCGGTAACGGCGCCGACGGTGACAGTGGCGCATGGGGTTGGTTCACTCCCTCTCCCGCCAAGTCACCGGAAGAGCCCACCGAAACAACCGCATCAGCCGCATCGGCCGCATCGGCCGCATCGACCGAATCCCCGGGCAGGTCGGCGGGGAATCCGGTACATCCGGACGCGCCCGCGGAATCTCCGGCAGCCGCCCAGGCCGCTCCTCCGACCGCTCCCCGTGCGACTCCGCAAGCCGCTCCTCGGACGGCCGGTCGGACCGCCACGCTCCCGCCCCGCCGTGAGGTCCCGGCTGCGGCCGGGCCCGTGCCGGAGTCCGCGCTGGAGGCGTCGGTCCGTACGCAGCGGCCCATGGCGACCGAGGCGTCCGCCGACGCGCTGCTCATCCGGCGCACGATGGCGGAGATCGAGCCGGTGGCGGAGCAGGTCACCTCGTACTTCTACGCGCTCCTTTTCGTCCGCCACCCCGACCTGCGCCAGCTCTTCCCGGTCTCGATGAACGAGCAGCGCGACCGGCTGTTCAAGGCGCTGCTCACCGCCGCCCAGCGGGTCGACGACGACGCGTCGCTCACCGAGTTCCTGGCACACCTCGGTCGCGGCCACCGCAAGTACGGCACGCTGCCCGAGCACTACCCGGCCGTCGGCGAGTGCCTGCTCGGCGCGCTCGCCCGGTACGCCACGCTCAGCTGGGACCGCGAGGCCGAGGCCGCCTGGATCCGCGCGTACACCAGGATCTCGCAGATCATGATCGACGCCGCCGCCGAGGACGAGGCCACCGCGCCCGCCTGGTGGGAGGCCGAGGTGGTCGCGCACGAGCTGCGCACGTCCGACATCGCGATCGTGACCGTGCGGCCCGACCAGCCGTACCCGTTCCTCGCCGGGCAGTACACCAGCGTGGAGACGCCCTGGTGGCCGCGGGTGTGGCGGCACTACTCCTTCGCCTCGGCGCCGCGCTCGGACGGCCTGCTCTCGTTCCACGTCAAGGCGATACCCGCGGGCTGGGTCTCGGGTGCGCTGGTGCACCGGGCGCGGCCGGGCGACGTCATCCGGCTCGGCCCTCCGGGCGGCTCGATGACCGTCGACCACACCACCGACAACGGCCTGCTGTGCCTGGGCGGCGGTACGGGCATCGCGCCCATCAAGGCACTGGTCGAGGACGTCGCCGAGCACGGCCGACGGCGTCCGGTGGAGGTGTTCTACGGCGCCCGCAGCGACCACGACCTGTACGACATCGACACCATGCTGCGGCTGGAGCACGCCCATCCCTGGCTGTCCGTACGCCCGGTGGTCTCCAGCGGACCGACGGGCGGTGTGTACAGGAGCATCAGCGGGCGGCTGCCGGACGCGGTGCGGGAGTACGGACCGTGGGGCGAGTACGACGCGTACGTGTCGGGGCCGCCCGGCATGATCCGCAGCGGTGTGGACGCGCTGGTCGGCGTCGGCGTACCGTCGGACCGCATCCGGCACGACGCCGTTGAAGAGCTCGTCGCGGCGGGAGAGTAGTACTTGAGCACCGAAGACAGCAGCCGCTGGGGTCACTCGGGCGAGCCCGCGGGCCCGTATCCGGACGAGTACGCGGTCCAGTACCCGGGCCGGTACGCGAGCGAGTACCCGGATGTGTACACCTATGAGCGGCCCAGCCCGGCTGCGCCCACGCACGAGCGGCCCGGTCCGGCTTCGCAGACGTACGAGCCGTCCGGTCCCGAGACGCATGCGCACGAGCGGTCCGGCCGGACCCCACGCGTGCCCGAGCAGTCCGCCGTGCGGCCGGTGCCCAGCTGGGCCGTCGACGAACCGGCCGAGCGGCCCGGCAGCGACGGCGAGCACCTCGTGCAGCAGCGGATGGGGACGACCGACCGCGCCGACCGCTTCTACCGCGATCAGGTCCTGGACCATCTCAACGCGCGGATGCGGGAGTTCGTCGGCCGTCAGGAGATGTTCTTCCTGGCGACCGCGGACGGGAGCGGCGAGTGCGACTCGACCTTCCGCGCCGGACCGCCCGGCTTCGTGCGGGTGCTGGACGAGCGCACCCTGATCTACCCCGAGTACCGCGGCAACGGCGTGCTGGCCTCCCTCGGCAACCTCTCCGAGAACCCGCGGCTGGGCATCCTCTTCGTGGACTTCCTGCGCGACCGGATCGGCCTGCACGTGAACGGGCGGGCCTGGGTCGTCCCGGACGAGGAGATGCGGGTGCGCCACCCCGATCTGCCGGTCGACCCGGTGCCCGGGCGGCGTGCACAGCTGTGGGTGGCGGTCGAGGTGGAGGAGGCGTACATCCACTGCGCCAAGCACATACCCCACCTGCAGAAGGCCCCCCGGCAGGAGCGTGGCGACCGGGCCTGGGGCACGGACGACGTGAAGCGCAAGGGCGGCGATTTCTTCGGCGCGGCGGCCGACGCGGCCGACCGGGCCCCCTACCGTCGTCGGGAAGAGACGCCGGAGACGCCGGCGGAACCGGCGCCGACCGGTCCCCGTACGCGCTACCCCTCTTCCTTCCAGGAGGAGGCGGAGCGAGTACTGGCGCTCGTGCAGCAGCGGGCACCGGCGGACTCCGGCGACTTCCGCGGCTGGTTCGGCTAGCCGATCGGAGAGCAGTCGATCCCTGTTTCACGTGAAACGTGAGGGAAACGGCACGATGCGGACGCGGATGTTTCACGTGAAACGGACGGTCCGCGCGGGGTGGCTGTCAGCCCAGGTCGGGTGCGTGCAGCGCCCGGACGCCCTCGATGTTGGCGTCGAGGTAGTGCCGCAGCGAGAGCGGTACGACCTCGACGGAGGCGATCCCGACGCGGGTGAACGGCACCCGCACGATCTCGTACTCCCCGCACGGCTCTTCCACCTCGGGGCCGTGCCGCCGGCTCAGATCCATGGAGTCGAGCCGGCAGACGAAGAAGTGCTGCACCTTCACGCCGTCCACGCCGCCGTCCGTGACGTGCTCGACCGTGTCGACGAAGACCGGGACGACGTCCTTGACCTTGGCGCCCAGCTCCTCGTCCACCTCCCGGTGGAGGGCGTCGATCACGGTGGCGTCCTCGGGCTCCACGCCGCCGCCCGGCGTGATCCAGTACGGGGCCCGCTCCGGCTTGGTGCGCTTGATCAGGATGAGGTCCTCACCGTCGAGCAGGATCGCGCGGGCGGTGCGTTTGACGACTGGCCGTACGGTCATAGGGGACAGATGCCGCTTTCGACGGCTGGTGAAACCCGCGTCTTGCGGGGCGCGTGACATCCAGCCGCGGAGACGCCGGATACGCCCCGGTCAGTGCCGGAACGAACCCCTCCGAGCCGCTCATCAGCGCGGCACGCACCCCTGCCCGCTGCTCACCAGGCCGCCGCGGCCCGCAGCAGCCACTCGTGCGCGCGGGCGATGTGCGGCAGGGCGAGCGTGCCGGTACGGACGACGAGGAAGTACGTGCGCAGCGGCGGTACCGGCGGGTCCAGCAGCGAGACCACCTCGCCGCGGTCGAGCGCCGGCGCGGCGAGGTAGCGCGGTACGACGGCGAGCCCGGCCCCGGCCGCCGCGCAGGCCAGTACCGCGCGCAGATCGGCGGCTATGACGGCGGCGGGGGCCGTGGGCCGGGTGTCGAAGACGGCGGACCAGTAGCGGGTGACCAGCGGCAGGCTCTCGTGGACCTCGACCACCGGTACGGAGTCGAGGGCCTGCGGGGCGCGCTCCAGGAGGTCGGCGGGGCCGCCGAGCCGGTCCGCCCAGCGGGGCGCGGCGACCAGGACGTGTTCCTCGTCGCACAGCGGGGTCGCGGTGAGCAGGCCGCCGCGCGGCCGGGCGGTGGTGACGGCGAGGTCGTGGTGGCCGGCGGCGAGCCCGGTGAGCAGCTCCTCGGCGGAACCGAAGGAGGTGCGGACGGCGAGGCCCCGGTCGATGAGCGGGGCGAGCGCCGGGAGGGCGCGTTCGGCGGCGAATTCCGGGGGCCCGGCGAGATGGAGGGTGCGGGTGACGGATTCCTCGTCGAGTCCGGCTTCGGTGATCTCGGTGAGCGCGTCGAGGTGCGGGGCGATCTTGTGGGCGAGTTCGTCGCCGACGGTGGTGGCGATGACCCCGCGCGGCCGGCGCAGGAACAGCGGGCGGCCGAGCTGGCGCTCCAGCGACCGTATCTGACTGGTCACCGCGGGCTGGGAGAGTCCGAGGAGGGCGGCGGCGCGGGTGAAGGAGCCGGCCCGGTGCACAGTGACGAAGGTGCGCAACAGCGCCAGATCCATCCATACCCCCTTCTCCTGAGAAGCCTGCTGGAGGGCCAACTATAAATTTGTCGATAGGGCTGTGTCGCTAGCGTGATTGGACACTGACGCTGAGTCAACTAGCCTTGATTGTGCGGTTCGTTGCGCATTGAACCGACGGCGGTCCGAGCCAAGAGGGGGGAGGCTCGGACCGTCTGCTGTGCGTACGGCCGGTCCCGGCCGAGCGGGCCCGCCGACCGGAGCCGTACCGGGCGGTACTAGCCCCGTGCGTCCCCGTCCAACGCCCCGTCCAGGGCCCGGAGTACGTCCGCGACCAGGTCTTCCGGGTCCTCGGCGCCGACGGAGAAGCGGACGAACCCGTCCGGTACGGCATCGCCGCCCCACCGTCCGCGTCGCTCGGCCGTCGACCGTACTCCGCCAAAACTCGTCGCGTCGTCCACCAGCGTCAGTTCGGCCAGAAAACGTTCCGCGTGCGCCCTGTCCGGCAGGACGAAGGAGACGACGCAGCCGAAGCGCCCGGGGCGCATCTGGGCCACCGCGCCCGCGTGCGCGGAGTCGGTCGGCAGCCCTGGGTGGCGTAGCCCCGTGACCTCGGGGCGGTCGCGCAGCGCCTCGGCGAGC
>NZ_JBEPFC010000089.1:0-29572 GCF_040301705.1 Streptomyces sp. NPDC000151
GCGGGCTGCCGCGGGTGGGCGCCGCCGCGACGGGGGCCGCGGCACTGCTCGGCCCGGCTGTCACGGCGTACACGGCGGTACTCGCGGCGGACACGGCGGTGCCCGCGTGGCACGGCGCCCACCGCGAACTGCCGTACCTCTTCGCCGCGTCGGCGACCGCCGCCGCCTCGGGCATGGCGCTGGTGACGTCCCCGACGGGGGAGAACGCGCCCGCGCGGTGCGCCGCGCTACTGGCTGCGGCGGCCGACAAGGCGGCCATCACCGCGGCCGAGCGGCGGCTCGGCATGGTCGCCGAGACCTACCGCACGGGAACGGCCGGCAAGCTGCTGCGCTGCGCGCAAGCCCTCACCGTGGCGGGCGCCGCGACCGCCGGCCTACTGGGCCACCGCAGCCGCCCGGCAGCGGTGGCGGGCGGCCTCGCCCTCCTGACCGGCTCGGCCCTCACCCGCTTCGGCATCTTCCACGCCGGCATCGCCTCGGCGAAGGACCCGAAGTACACGGTGGAACCACAGCGACGGGGGCGGGAGGAGCGGGGTTAGCGGGGCGCTGCGTAGCGTTGTCCACAGGCCGCCGGCTTTGTCAGTACCGGCCGGTACTGTGTTGAGAAGGGGACCTCGCACCCCCCAATGGGGGAAGAAGAGGGGCCGAAACGGTACGGCAAGTGCGGGGCATACGACAGGACCTCACAACGCCCGGATCTCATGCAGCAGATTCTTCTGGGCCCACTCGATGAACGGTTCCTGCTGGTCGCCGCCGATCTGTACGAGGGCGACCTCCGTGAAGCCGGCGTCCGCGTACGCCTTCACCGCTTCCACGAACGTACCGACGTCGTCGCCGCACGGGATGGCCTGCGCGATGTCCTCCTTGCGTACGTACTGCGTGGCGCCGCTGAAGCCGGACGGGCCGGGGAGTTCGGAGTTGACCGGCCAGCCGCCGACCATCCAGCGGAACTGGTCGTGCGCCCGGGCGATCGCCGCGTCCCGGTCGGGATCGTAGGAGACCGGGATCTGGCCGACGCGCGGCTTCCCCGTGCCGCCGTTCTTGTCGAACGCCTGCAGCAGCTCGCTCTTCGGCTCGGTGGCGATGACCAGGTCACCGAGCCGGCCCGCGATCGCGCAGGAGTACCCGCCGGAGACCGCGACGCCGATCTTCGGCGGCTCCTCGGGCAGGTCCCACAGCACGGCCTGGTCCACATTGAAGTGCTCGCCGTGATAGGTCACCTCGTCACCGGAGAACAGCGCCCGGATGATCTCGATGGCCTCCTCCAGCTTCTCCAGGCGCACCGGCGCCGCGGGCCAGCCCTGCCCGACGACGTGTTCGTTGAGGCTCTCGCCCGAGCCCAGGCCCAGCCGGAACCGGCCCTGCGCGAGCAGTTGCATCGTCGCCGCCTTCTGGGCGACGACCGCCGGGTGGTATCGGGTCGTCGGGCACGTCACGTACGTCATCAGCGGAATGCGGGAGGTGGCCTGCGCGGCCGCCCCGAGCACGCTCCAGGCGTACGGGGCGTGGCCCTGCGAGGCCAGCCACGGGAAGTAATGGTCCGAGGTGACCGAGAAATCAAAACCGGCGCGCTCGGCCATGACGACATGGTCGACCAGTTCGCGCGGCCCGGCCTGTTCGGTCATCATCGTGTATCCGACGTCCACCATTGTCACTCACCTTTTCGGCTGGTTGCGGAATCTCCTCCGAGGTTTTCCGTGGTTCCCTTTCATCGAACCGGGTACACGCTCGATTGATGCGTATTGTGGATCTCCCGGAACCTCCGCGTCCCCCGAATGGCGGCGGTGAATCACGGTGAATCGAAAGAAGTCCGACGGCCGGACCCGGGTGACGGTCGTCGTGGCGCTCGCCGCCAATCTCGTCATCGCGGTCGCAAAGGCGGTCGGCGGTCTGATCTCCGGTTCGCCCGCGCTGCTGTCGGAGGCGGCGCACTCCGTCGCCGACAGCCTCAACGAGCTGTTCCTGCTCGCCGCGCTGCGCCGCAGCCGCCGCCCCGCCGACCGCCGCCACCCCTTCGGGTACGGCATGGAGCGTTACTTCTGGGCGCTGCTGGCCGCGGTCGGGATCTTCGTGATGGGTGGCTGCTTCTCCTTCTTCCAGGGGATCAGCGCGCTGCGGGAGGGTTCGCAGGAGTCGCCGAGCGGTTATGCGGCGGGGTTGATCGTGCTCGGCGTGGCGTTCGTCGCCGAGGGGACGTCGCTGGTCAGGGCGGTGTACCAGCTGCGCGTACAGAAGGCCGGCGGCGGTGATCCGGCGCTGCGCACGGTGCTCGCCGAGGACGGCGCCGCGGTGCTGGGCGTGCTGCTGGCGGCGGCCGGGATGCTGCTCCACCTGCTCACGGGCGAGGTGGCGTGGGAGGCGTCGGCGTCGTTCGCGATCGGGCTGCTGCTGGTGTACGTGGCGTACCGGCTCGGCAAGGAGGCGCGCGACCATCTGATCGGTGAGTCCGTCGACCAGGATCTGCGGGACCGCATCCGGGCGCTGCTCGTCTCGCAGCCCGAGGTCGACAATGTGGCGGCGCTGCTGACGATGCGGCTCGGGGAGGACTCGTGGCTGGTGGCGGCCCGTATCGACCTGGCGCCGGGGCTGGACAGCGAGCGGGTGGAGCTGGTGTGCGTACGGATCAAGCGCGAGGTCGAGGACACCTGGCCGCAGGCCGATCACGTCTTCCTGGACATCACGGAGGCGCCGGCCGATGCGCCCAGCGGCTCGTCCGCTTCGACTGCGGAGGGGACCGGCTGAGTCCAGGGAGTGCCAATTACCCTTGCGGCATGATGATGCACAAGGCCGTCCCCGTGCGTGTTGACGCGATGCTCGATGACCTGCGGACACTCGTCGAAGTCGAGTCTCCGTCGCGCGATCTCGACGCGTTGACGGCATCGGCCAAGGCCGTCGCGTCGATCATCGAGAGCCGCCTCGGTGGGCAGGCCGTCCTCGTGGAGAGCGAAGCCGGGCCGCATGTCCACTGGTCGGCCGGCGGCGATCCGCGAGTACTGATCCTCGGTCATCACGACACGGTGTTTCCGCTCGGCACCCTCGCCCGCCGCCCGTTCAGGGTCGAGGACGGGCATGCGACCGGCCCCGGGGTCTTCGACATGCTCGGTGGTCTGGTGCAGGCCGTTCATGGCGTGGCGGCGCTCGATGACCGGTCGGGCGTGGAGATCCTGGTGACCGCCGACGAAGAGGTCGGTTCCGGCTCGTCTCGGGCCCTCCTCGAAGAACGGGCCCTTGCTTGCGGCGCTGTGCTGGTGCTGGAGGGTGCCGCCGACGGCGGGGCCCTGAAGACCGGCCGCAAGGGCTGCGGCACCTTTCAGGTCTCCGTCGCGGGCCGGGCCTCGCACGCGGGCCTGGAGCCCGCGGCCGGGATCAACGCGCTGATCGAAGCATCGCATCAGGTACTGGACATCGCAGCGCTCGGCCGACCCGATATCGGTACGACCGTCACCCCGACCGTCGCGTCCGCCGGCACCCTGGACAACGTCGTCCCGGCGGAGGCCACCGTCATCGTCGACGTCCGGGTCGAGTCGGCCGGCGAGAAGGAACGCGTTGAATCCGCGTTCGCTGCACTGGAACCGCATCTCGACGGGGCGGAGATCACGGTCCGGGGAGCCGTCGGCCGCCCGCCGATGCCCGAGTCGGCTTCGGCCGAACTCTTCGCGCTGGCGCAGCAGTTGCTTCCCGGTATCGAAGGCACGGCGGTCGGCGGCGGAAGCGACGGCAACTTCACGGCCGCGTTGGGGGTGCCGACGCTCGATGGGCTCGGAGCGGTCGGCGGCGGTGCACACGCCGACCACGAGTACGTGGTGATCGATGCCATGGCGGAGCGGGCGAACCTGGTCGCCGACCTGGTGAACGCGGTTCGTCACGCGCCCTCCGCCCAGAGCACGCCCGCCCGGAGCACCCCCGCCTAGAGCACGCCCGACAAGGCCAGCGCTCCCAGCAACGCCGTCCCCGCGACGGTCCAGGCGACGTAGTCGCCGATGTGGCCGGAGTGGAGGAGGCGCAGGGGGTCGATCCAGTGGCGGCTGCGGGTGTGCTGGGGGCGGCGGACGGCGAGGAGTGCGAGGGCGGCGGCGAGGGCCGCGGAGAGTACGCCGAGCAGCAGTCCGGCGGCCGACCAGTGCGGCGGGACGGGGACCACGGTCGCTCCGGCCGTCGCCTCGTCCGCCGCGCTCCCCGCGGCGGCGCGGACGGCCGGTACCACGCCGACCAGGAGCGCCCCGGCGAGCAGCGCGCCCGGGACGGCCAGCATGGTGGCGGGGACCCGGGTCAGTTGCTGTTCGGTCTCCGGCTGTTCGCGTTCGCCGCTGGTCTCGCATTCCGCGTCGTCCGCGGGGGCCGGGCCGAAGCCGCCGAAGATGCGGGCGGCGACGCGCAGTACCGCTCCCCCGGTGACGGCGGAGACGAGGACGAACACGGCGGTGAGCCAGGGTCCGGCGGCCTCTTCCGTGACGGCCTTGCCGAGTGCCGTACCGAAGGGGGGCAGTCCGGCGAGTGCCAGTCCGGCCGCGACGAAGTAGAGGGCGGTCAGGCGCAGTTCGGGGGCGCGGCCGTGCAGTTCGTACTCGTCGATGGAGCCGTAGCGGTCCAGCAGGATGCCCGCGCACGCGAAGAGCGCCGCCTTCACGCCCGCGTGTCCGAGGACGTACAGCGCGATGCCGCCGGTCGCCTCGGGCTTGAGCAGTCCGAGGCCGATGAGGAAGAGGCCGGTGTGGGCGACGGTGGAGTAGGCCAGCAGGCGTTTGACGTGGCGTTGGTACCAGCACATGACCGCGCCGACGGCGGCGGAGAGCACGCCGAAGGTGAGGAGTGTGCGGGTGACGGCTTCGGGTGGGATGCCGCCGGGGCCGGCGAAGATCGTCCAGTACACGCGGGCCGTGCCGTAGACGCCGAGTTCGACCATGACGCCGGAGAGCAGCATGCATACCGGGGTCGGGGCGACGGCGTGCGCGTCGGGGAGCCAGAAGTGGAAGGGGACGGCGGCGGCCTTGACGAGCAGTCCGGTGAGGAGGAGGACGAAGGCGGCGAGGACGAGGGCGTCGGGGGCGCCGCGGGCGTCGAGCGCGGCGCCGATGTGCCGCATGGCGAGTTCGCCGGTGCGGGAGTAGAGCAGGCCGATGCCCAGCAGCATGGCGTAGGCGCCGAGGGAGTTGACGACGCCGAAGGTGAGGCCGCCCTGTACGGCCTTCGCGGCCTCGACGCGGTATCCGGTCAGTGCGTAGGCGACGACGCCCATGAGTTCGAAGAAGACAAAGGCGTTGAAGAGGTCGCCGGTGAGGACGAAGCCGCACATGCCGGCCTGGAAGAGGAGAACGAGGGCGGGGAAGGAGCCGGCGTGTTTGCGGGGCGGTTCGTCGAAGTAGTGCCAGGAGTAGACGAGGACGGCGAGGACGAGGACGGAGACGAGCGCCGCCATGCCGAGGGCGAGGTGGTCGGCGTGCAGGACGATGCCGACGCTGTGTCCGTGGCGCGGGGTCCAGCCGCCGACCCATTCGATGACCGGGGAGGGGGCGGCGAGCAGGAGGTAGAGCGTGAGGGCCGCGGTGGCGGCGGCGACGGTGCCGCCCACGGCCTCCGCGACGACGCGCGGCACGAAACGGCCGGCGGCGACGAGGAGGGCGGCGCCCAGCAGCGGCGCGGCGACGGCCAGCGGCAGCAGGTGGTTCATCCGCGCAGCTCCGACAGTTCGTCCGGGTCGAGGGTGTGGTGCCGTTTGGCGACCTGTATGACCAGGGCGAGGAGGAGGGCTGTGACGGTGGCGCCGACCACGACGTCGGTGAGGGCGAGGGCCTGGACGACGGGGTCGACGAGGGGGCGGGTGCCGGGGGTGACGTCGGAGAAGACCGGGGAGGTGCCGCCCCGGCGGTAGCCGACGGCGAGCAGTAGGACGTAGGTGGCGGCCTGGCAGACGGCCAGGCAGCCGACGGCGTGGATGAGGTTGCGGCTGGTGGCGAGGCCGTAGCAGCCGACGAGGAAGACCCATGCGGCGACGAGGTAGGGCAGTACGTCCATCATTTCCGTTCCCCTTCCCCTTGCCCTTCCCCTTGCCCTTCCCCTTCGATCTCGACTGCCTGATCCAGGAAGCGAGCGAGGAGTACGACGACCGCGCAGCCGACTTCCATCCCGATGGCGGCATTGAGCAGCGGTACGGTGCCGCCGGAGGAGAGGGTGTTGAACGTGCCGTGCGGCAGGATCGTGTTGGCGAGGTAGGAGGATCCGGCCAGCAGTCCGGCGACGCCGATGACGAGGTACGCGGCTTCGCCGGCCGCGTCGCCGACTTCGAAGAGGCCGAGGGGGCGGATGCGTTCCAGTGCGCGGTAGTCCACGGCGATGTAGAGCAGGTGGAGTGCGGTGGCCGCGACGACGCCGCCCTGGAAGCCGCCGCCGGGGGTGAGCTGGCCGTGGGCGACGATGTAGAGCCCGGCGACGAGTGTGACGGGCAGCAGGACGAGGGCGTAGCGGCGTACGGGTGCCGCGACGTCGGCGGGCGCCGGTTCGACCTGGCGTTCGTCGCGGGCCTGGCGGAGCAGGACGACGGTGCCGAGGACGGCGGCGAAGAGGATGGTTTCCTCGCCGAGGGTGTCGAAGGCGCGCTGGTCGAAGTTGACGGCGGAGACCGTGTTGGCGGTCTGCCGGGCGAGTGCTTCGCGGACGGCGCGGTCGCCGTAGGGGTGGAAGTCGTTGCCGAAGGCGGGCAGTCGGAGGGCGGCGGCGACCAGCAGGGCCGCGGTGCCGGCGAGCCCGAGCAGGAGTACCCACATCCGCAGCCGTCGGTTCATGTTCCGCCCTCCCCCGCTTGTTTTTCCGCGCGTACTCGGTCGAGGGAGCGGCGGCGTGCCTTGCGTACGGACAGCAGGATGAGCAGGGGGGTCAGGGCCGAGCCGACGGCGAGCTGGGAGAGGGCGACGTCGGGGGCCTGCAGGACGGTGAAGAGCAGGGTGAGGGTGAGGCCGAGGAGGGAGAGGACCAGGGCCTGGCGGGCCGGGTCGCGGACCGCGACGGCGGCGGTGGCGGTGGCGGCGACCAGCAGCAGCGCGACGGCGATCACTACGTCAGCCATGGTCGTCCGCCTCCTTCGGGCGGGCGCCGGACAGCGCTTTGGAGGAGATGAGGTTGCCGCCGACCAGGATGGCGCCGATGAGGAGGAGTTTGACCAGGGAGCGGCCGGGGCCCTCGGCGACGCACAGCGGCAGCACGACGGCCGCTGAGGCGACCACCGCGAAGGCTTTGGTGAGCGGTCCCTGCTGCGGGTCGTCGCCCATCTCGGGCCCGAGGAGCCGGGCGTACACGAGGGTGCCGACCGGGCCGAGGAGGGCGACGACCAGGGCCACGTCGGTGTACGGCGGGCGGGCGTAGCCGCGGGCGAGCAGCAGCAGGACGAGGCAGACCAGCAGCGTGCCGGTGTTCTGGGCGGCGACGCGGCGGCGGAGCGGTCCGGTGGCCACGCACCACAGGACCGGGCCGAGGCCGGCCACCATCAGTGCGGCGGCGGCCACCAGCCAGGCGTTCACCGGTCGGTCACCGCCCGGCGTGCGGCGGCGGCAGCGGCCGCGCCGACCAGGGAGACGGCGGCGCCGACGAGGAGTTCCAGGGCGTCGACGGTACTGATCAGGAAGAGCCAGAGGGCGAAGAGCGCCGCCCACCACACCGCCACCTCGATCACGCTGCTCACCCGGCCCCACGCCATGCCGCCATCAAAACACCGCATGTCCGCCCCTTTCCCGACGACGCGCGGGACGGGTACCCCGTGTCACAGGGAGTCGCGCGGGAGGGTCTCGTTCCAGGTGCGGGAGAAGACCCGGCGGTCGCTTTCGTAGCCGTCGAGGGTGGCGTCGATGCAGAAGCAGTCCTCGTTGGACCACAGGGTGGTGTGGGTGACGACGTGCACGTCCCAGTCGCCGCGCCGGAAGCGCATGGTCCAGGTCGTTTCGCCGCGTACGGAGGTGAAGTCGTCGGCGACGGAGGTGTACCGCTCGTACGCGCGGCGGCCGACGTCCAGGCCGGGCTGTTCGAACCGCACCAGCCCTGCGTCCTTCACGATCTCCAGTGCGTTGTTGTAGTTGACCAGGTCGCGTTTGACGTCCCAGCGCTGTTCCTTGGGCAGCAGTTGGGTGGCGGGGACCGGCTCGGTGCCTTCTGGTTCGCCGAAGGCGGGGTCGGGCACGTCGTCGGGTACGTCGTTGGGGCGGACCGGCAGGGTGAGGGTGCTGGTTCCCTCGTAGACGCTCAGCCGGACCGGGCGGGGCGGTGGCCAGGCCAGCGGCCAGTAGGAGGTGGAGAGCGAGAGGCGGACGCGGTGGCCGGCCGGGAACACCTGTGCGGTGCAGTTGAGCTGGACGGTGGCACGGTAGCGCCGGCCCGGTTCGAGGGGCTGCGGTACGCCGGTGCCGTCCCGCCGGGTGAGGTTGAGCAGGCCGTACGTCACGCGGGTGGCGCCGCCGTCGGGGGCGACGTCGGAGAGCCGGGCGGCGACCATCGCGACGGGCTCGGAGGCGGAGACCTCCAGCTCGACGGTGGCGGTGCCCATGACCTCCAGGCGTTCGGTGAGCGGTTCGCTGTCGAAGACGAGCGAGCCGCCGTCCTCCTCGCGCTGGTCGTACGGCAGGTCCGGCGGCGCGTTGTAGGAGGCCCATTTGCCGGCGAACTGGCCGACGGACAGCGGGGATTCGACGGTGAGCGCGTCGCCTCTGGCCGCCTCGTCGTCCTGCTCCCCTTCGTCCTTTGTCCGTGCCGGGCCGATGCGGTGCCGGCTGAGGGGGTGCACGCTGTCCTTGATGCGCGGCGAGGGCCAGACGGGCTCGCCGACCCAGCGGCCGGGCCGCTCCTCGTAGGAGGTGGAGGGCGGCATGCTGTCCTGTATCCAGGTGCGCAGCATGGGGCTGTCCATGGCGCCGTTGTCGGCGCCCTTGAGCCAGTGGTCCCACCAGCGCACGACTTCCTGGAGGTAGCCGATGGCGGGGCCGGGCTCGCCCAGGTGGGGGAACTTGTGCGACCAGGGGCCGATGAGTCCCCTGCGCGGCACGTCGAGGTTGCTGAGCAGCCGGCAGACGGCGTTGGAGTAGCCGTCCGCCCAGCCGCTGGAGGCGAGGACGGGCACGCGGATGGCGTCGTAGTCCTCGCAGACCGAGGCGTGCCTCCAGTAGTCGTCGCGGCGCTGGTGGCGCAGCCATTCCAGGGCCCAGGGGCGGCTGGCCTCCATCCGTTCGTGCCACATGTCGCGCCAGCGGTCGCCGACGACTTCGGGGTCGGGCGGGCAGGTGGCGTAGGCGAACATGGTGCCGGCCTCGGCGAGGTTGTCCGAGAGCAGCGTGCCGCCCATGTAGTGCATGTCGTCGGAGTAGCGGTCGTCGGTGAAGGACGCGATGACGATGGCGCGCAGGCTGGCCGGCTGCCGGGCGGCGACCTGGAGGGCGGCGAAGGCGCCCCAGGAGATGCCCATCATGCCGGTGTTCCCGTCGCACCAGGGCTGTGCGGCGATCCAGGCGAGTACCTCTTCGGCGTCGGCCTGTTCCTGTTCCAGGTACTCGTCCAGCAGGACGCCCTCGGAGTCGCCGGTGCCGCGGATGTCGACGCGGACGCAGGCGTAGCCGTGTCCGGCGAGGTAGGGGTGGTGGATCGAGTCGCGGACGGAGGTGAGGTCCCGTTTGCGGTACGGGATGTACTCCAGGATCGCCGGCACCGGTTCTCCGTCGGAGGTGACGGGGCGCCAGATGTGCGCGGAGAGCCGGGTGCCGTCGGGCATGGGGATCGCGACGTGGTCCTCTTCCTTCGTCGCGTGGGGCAGGTCGCTCACGAATTGCATGCGGCTGCCGTGCTCCTTTCCGGTGTGCCGGTGCGCTCGCCGTGCCGACGGGCCGTGCTCACTCGTCGTGGTCGTCCGGCGGTGGGGTGCCCTCGAAGGTGAGGTTGAGGGCGGCCACGCACTGGTCGTACTTCTCGGTCATCTCGTCCACGCTGTCGGCGCCGGTGAAGATGTGGGCCAGTTCGCAGCTGTAGCTGTCCTGCTGCGGCGCGTCGGAGAGACGTTTCCCCGGTTCCGGCACCATCTCGATGCGGACGCCGGGGATCTCCCGCTCGATGCGCTCGATCTCCTCCGGGGAGGGCACGTCCTGGACCACGGCGTCGGTGAACCAGCGGTAGTACCACTTGGCGGCCTTGCGGTACGGGCCTTCGCCCTGCGGCAGCCGGGGGTCCTTGCCGAGGGCGAGGCGGACCATGCAGTGGTGGTTCGGCACGCCGTCGACGTAGTGGAAGATCTGCGCGTGCGACTGCGAATGCCGGGGGTTGATCTCCAGCAGATTGATCGCGTCGGTGTGCGGGTCGTAGAAGAATTCGATGCTGAAGGTCGCCGATTCCATCCCGATCTGGCGTATCACCCGCTCGCTGGCGATGCGCAGCCGCTGGACGACGTCATCGGGCAGCGTGGAGGGGTACTGGTGGCGCAGGAAGCTGGAGCTGTCGGGGTAATTGATGGAATCCAGCGTCCCGTAGACGACGACCTCGCCATTGAGGACATAGCCCTCGACGGCCACCTGGATTCCCGAGATCGCCTCCTCGGCCAGGCATACCTCCCCGCCGACCCCGGCCATTTCCGGGGGCAGCTCAATGCGGGCCATGATGTCTTCGAAGGGGCGCCCCACCCGGCTGATGCCCTCCCGGATGTGTCCCACCGCCTCCTTGAATTCCTTCTCGTCCTTGACGCCGTAGGCCAGCTCCGACGAATAGGACAGGGCGGGCTTGAGCCACATCGGGAAGCGCACGCCGTCGGGCGGCTGCGGGTCGTCCGACGAGAGGTCGACCCGGCCGAAACGCGGGTGCTCGTCGATGACCTTCTGCTGTTCCAGCCGGCTCCAGTATTTGTGCTCGCACTTGACGATGGACTCCAGGCTGGTGGTACGCGTTCCGTACCGCTCGCCGAGAATCGGAACGAAGGTGCTCGCGGGAAAGTCCCAGTAGGTCACGATGGCGTCGATGCTGCCTTCGAAGGCGTCCAGGATGCCGTACGCCTTTTCCAGGAGCTGCGGTACGGACACCTCGCCGACCTGCAGTTCCTCGGGGGTGAGCAGGCCGTGGAAGGTGTATTCCGCGGCATCGGGAAGAGCCTGCAGCTCGGTCAGATTTCCCTCGTCCAGACCGACGACAAAGATATTCTTCCTACTCAAGGGACCTCCTTCGTATTGGCGGCGGGGGCCCGGTTACCCGTCCTTCTACCGTGCGACGGCCGCCCGAGTCATCACAGACACGCGTGAAGACCGGCGCGCCACGCGCCTGCCCCGGGATCGTTCCGCCGAGTACCCACGCCACCGGAGTCATGCAGCCGCGGCGCGAAAGTCCTGTGACCGGACGTGCTCACCGGGCCGTTCGGGTCGATGGGCGGCGGCGGGGCAGGATGGTGCGGAAGGGCAGAAGTAGTCCTACAGAGGAGAGCTGACACCGTGGAATACCGCCGCCTGGGCCGCAGTGGCCTGACCATCAGCGAGATCGCGTACGGCAACTGGCTCACGCACGGCTCGCAGGTGGAGCAGGATGCGGCCACCGCCTGCATCCGTGCCGCGCTGGACGCGGGCATCACCACGTTCGACACGGCCGACGTCTACGCCGAGACCCGCGCCGAGTCCGTGCTCGGCGCCGCGCTCCAGGGCGAGCGGCGCGCGGGGCTGGAGATCTTCACCAAGGTCTACTTCCCGACCGGCACCGGCCGGAACGACCGGGGCCTGGGCCGCAAGCACATCATGGAGTCGATCGAGGGGTCGCTGCGCCGCCTGCGGACCGACTACGTCGACCTGTACCAGGCCCACCGCTACGACCACAGCACCCCGCTGGAGGAGACCATGGAGGCGTTCGCCGACGTGGTCAGGGCCGGCAAGGCGCACTACATCGGCGTGTCGGAGTGGACCGCCGACCAGCTGCGCGCGGGCCACGCTCTCGCCCGCGAGCTGCACATCCCACTGATCTCCAATCAGCCGCAGTACTCCGCGCTGTGGCGGGTGATCGAGGCCGAGGTGGTGCCGGCCAGTGAGGAGCTGGGCATCGGCCAGATCGTCTGGTCGCCGATCGCCCAGGGCGTGCTGACCGGCAAGTACCTCCCGGGCGCGCCGCTGCCGGCCGGGACCCGCGCCACGGACGAGAAGGGCGGCGCCACCTTTGTCGCGCGCTGGCTGCGGGACGAGGTACTGGAGCGGGTCCAGCAGCTCAGGCCGCTCGCGGAGCAGGCCGGCCTCTCGCTCGCCCAGCTCGCGGTGGCCTGGGTCCTGCAGAACCGCAACGTCTCCGCCGCCATCATCGGCGCCTCGCGCCCCGAGCAGGTCACGGAGAACGTCAAGGCGGCCGGCGTCCGGCTGGAACCCGCGCTGCTCAAGGCCGTGGACGACATCCTGGAGCCGGTGGCGACCCGTGACCCGGCGCTGACCGCGGGCAACCCGGCCAACGACGGCTGACTCTTTACGGGGCCTGCGGCGGCCGGCACCCCGCTCCCCCGTCCGCCCTCACTCCGTATTCGCGTGGGCCGTGCGGGCGCGTTCGTTGTCGACCTTCAGGAGGTTCGCGAGGCGGAGGGCCACGACGTCCAGGGTGAGGTGGGTGGCCTGGTCGAAGAGGCTGGAGAGCGGCTGGACGCTGGGGACCTCGCCGGGCCGCCGGTACTTCGTCGCGGCGGGCAGCAGCAGGACGGCAGCGGCCAGGGTGCCGAGCGGGGAGTCCGGCGCGGTGGTCACGGCGTGCACTTCGGCGCCGGTCTTGACGGCCTGTTCGGCCACCCGCACGGTGCCTGCCGTGGTCCCCGATCCGGAGACCGCGACGACGGTGTCGCCGTCGGCAACGGCCGGGGTGGTGGTCTCGCCGACGACGTGCACGGGCAGGCCCAGGTGCATCAGCCGCATGGCGAACGCCTTGGCCATGAACCCGGAGCGGCCCTCGCCGGCCACGAAGATCCGCCGGGCGCGCAGGAGGACGGCGGCCAGCGCGTCGAGGGAGGTGGCGTCGACGGCGGCGAGGACGCCGCGCAGTTCTTCCTGGACGGTGTCCAGGAGGGCGGCGGCGGAGGGGAGTTCAGCGTTTTCGGTGTTTTCGGGGTTTTCGGCCATGGTGGCGGGTCCTTCGGTGAGGGGTTGATGTACGGGTGTCAGCGGCCGGCGGCCGCGGCGAGGGCGCGGGCCGCCGCTTCGGGGTCGTCCGCCGCCGTCACCGCGGAGCCGACGATGACGCGGATGTCGTCGGGGCCGGTGAAGGCCGGCAGGTCGGCGGCGGTCAGGCCGCCCGCGACGGCGACCCGGCGGCCGTGCCGCCAGGGTCCGAGCAGATCGGCGGGGTTGCCGCCGGCCCGCTGGGCGTCCTTGCCGACGTGTGCGGCCAGGACGACGTCGGCGGGCAGCCGGGCGGCGAGGGCCGTGCGCCGCTCCTCGGTGGTCTGCATCAGGTCGACCACAGTCTCGGTGCCGCGTTCGGCGGCGACGCGTACGGCGGCGTCCAGGGTCGCGTCGGCGGCCACCCCGAGGACGGTCGCGGAGGCAGCCCCCGCGTCGTAAGCGAGCGTGAACTCGAACACCGCGTCGTCCGCGGTCTTCAGATCGGCCAGTACGGGGACCTTCCCCGCGGCCGCCGCCACCTCGGTCACGGCGCGCATCCCGAAGTGTTTGATCAGGGACGTGCCGACCTCGATCCAGTCGGCGTGCGGCGCGACGGCCTCGGTGAGCCGCACCGCCCGTTCCAGGGGCATCCGGTCCAGGGCGATCTGCAACTGTACGGCCATGGGGCCAACTCCTTTTGTACGAGCAGGGGTTCAGGGGCGCGGTCAGGCGGCGGCGTGGGTGCGGAGGAAGGTCTCCAGCCGGGCGCGGGTGGGCAGGCCGTCCCGGTCGCCGTGGCTGGTGGTGGCGAGGGCGCCCACGGCGGCGGCCCGGGCGAGGGCCTGCCGCGGGCCGAGCCCGTCCAGGTGGGCGCTGATCAGCCCGGCCGCGAAGCCGTCGCCCGCGCCCACGGTGTCGACGGCCCGTACGGGAAGGACGGGGTGCGTCCACACCCCGCCCGCGCGGTCGTACAGTGCGGCGCCGCGGGCCCCGTCCTTCAGTACGACGCGGCGCACGCCACGCGCCAGGTACCAGCCGGCCACGTCGGCCGGGTCCTGCGCACCGGTGAGCAGCCGGCCCTCGCCCAGCCCGGGCAGTACCCAGTCGGCGCGGGCCGCCAGCTCGTTGACGGTCCGCACCATCTCGGCGCGGTCGGACCAGAGCGCGGGGCGCAGGTTCGGGTCGAAGGAGACGGTGAGCCCGGCGTCGCGGGCCGCGGCCATGGCGCGGTGGGTGAAGGCGCGGGCCGTGGGCGAGAGGGCGGCGGGGATGCCGGTCACGTGGAGGTGGCGGGCGCCGCGTATGTACGCGTCGGCGGCTTCCGAGGGCGCGAGGCGGCTGCCGGCGGAGTGCTTGCGGAAGTACACCACCTCCGGATCGCCCTCGGTGACGCGGCTCTTGAGCTGGAAGCCGGTGCGGGCCTCGGGGTCCACGGTGACCTGGGCCGTGTCCACGCCTTCGGCGCGCAGGGCGGCGAGGGCGTGGGCGCCGAGCGGGTCGTCGCCGACGCGGCCCACCCAGCCGGCGGTGTGGCCGAGGCGGACCAGTCCGGTGGCGACGTTGATCTCGGCACCGGCCAGGGAGCGGGTGTAGTGGGTAACGTCGGCGAGCGGTCCGTCGTCGGCGGCGACGAGCATGCCCATGACCTCGCCGAAGGTCACCACGTCGAGGCGGCCCTGCGGTAGGGAGCTGAGAGTCAACGGGGGCCTCCGGTGTGGACAGGAGTGGTCAGGGTGCCGATGCCGGCGACGGTGGCGTCGGCGCGGCCGCCGGGGCGGAGCGGGCCGTACTCGCCGGGGGCGCCGGTGAGGATCACGTCGCCGGGGCCGAGCGGCAGGAAGCCACCGAGGTAGCAGAGGATCTCGGCCACGCCGCGGGCGAGTTCGCGGGTCGGGGCGGGGCGCAGCGGTACGCCGTCGATGGCGAGCGACACCTCGGCGTCGTCGGGGTCGGCGAGGGCGGTCTCGATCCACGGGCCGAGCGGGGTGAAGCCGGGGTGGCCCTTGGCCGCGGTCCACAGCGGGTCGGTGTGCTGGAGGTCGCGGGCGGTGAGGTCGTTGGCGACGGTCCAGCCGAAGACGGTGCGCAGCACGGTGTCGGGGGTGTGTCCGGCGGGCGAGGCGGCGAGGACGACGGCCAGTTCGGCTTCGGCGTCGACGCGGCCGATGCCGTCGGGGAGGCGTACCGGTTCGTGCGGTCCGATGACGGAGCGGGCGGGCTTGAGGAATGCCTGGGGCGGCAAGGCGCGGTCGGCCGGTCCGGTGTTGTGGGCCATGCCGACGACCGTGCGCGGCCGGACGGGGGCGAGCAGGCGGACCTCGGCGAGGGGCAGGCGGGGGCCGAGCCGGACGGGTGCCCTGCCGGCGGCGCCGTCCGCCGCTCCCCCGTCCGCCGCTCCCCCTGCCTCGGGCCCGGCTTCGAAGGGGTCGGCGATGAGCTCGGCGGTGTCACCGTCGAGTACGGCGTGTGCGGTGCCGCCGGCGTGGGCGATTCGGGCGATGCGCATGCTGCTGTCAGGCGTCCTTCGTGGTGTGCGCGGGCTGCGGCGCGGGGCTGCCGGCCGTGCCGGGACGCGGCGGGCGTACCGCGAGCATCAGCGCGGCGGCGAGTACGAGGCAGCCGGCCATGGTGAGGAACGAGGTGGCGGTGGAGCCGGTCACGTCGTTCAGCGTGCCGATCAGATAGCTGCCGGCGAAGCCGCCGAGCGCGCCGAAGGAGTTGATGAGGCCGACGGCGGCGGCGCTCAGCTTCTGCGGGAGGAGTTCCGGGATGGTCGCGAAGTAGGGGCCGTACGGGGCGTACATGCCGGCGGCGGCGACGCAGAGCAGCGGGTAGGAGAGCCAGAAGGCGTCGCCGAGGAGGTAGGAGCCGTAGAAGCCGGCGGCGCCGAGCAGCAGCCAGGGCCAGACGTACCGGGCGCGGGAGCCGGCGCGGTCGGAGGCGCGGCTGTTGTAGAGCATCGCGGCGCAGGCGAAGAGGTAGGGCAGCGCGGAGATCAGGCCGGTGAGGCCGATGCCCTCGTCGCTGCCGGCGCGGACGATGGAGGGCAGCCAGAAGACGAAGCCGTAGACGCCGAGGCTCCACAGGAAGTACTGGAGGGAGAGCAGGACGACGTTGCGGGAGCGGAGCGCGGCGAGGTAGCTGCCGCCGGCCGGCAGCCGTCCCTGTTCGGCGGCGAGAGCGCCTTCCAGTGCGGTGCGTTCGCCGGGGGTGAGCCACTTGGCGTCGCGCGGGTGGTCGTCGATGCACTTGTGGAAGACGAACGCCCAGATCAGTGCGGGGATGCCCTGGGCGATGAACATGCCGTGCCAGCCGACCCATTCGACGAGGTAGCCGGAGACGACGGTGAGCCACAGGACGGTGGCGGGGTTGCCGAGGATGAGCCAGGTGTTGGCGCGGCCGCGCTCGCGGGCGGTGAACCAGTGGGTGATGTGGATGACCATCGCGGGCAGTACGGCGGCTTCGGAGACGCCGAGCAGGAAGCGCACCACCATCAGGACGCGTACGTCCGGGATGAGGCCCTGGGCGGTGGCGAGCACGCCCCACAGCAGCAGGCACCGGACGATGAGCTTCTTGACGCTCCGTCGCTCGGCGTAGACCGCGCCGGGGAGCTGGAAGGCGAAGTAGCCGAGGAAGAAGAGCGAGCCGAGCAGGGCGGAGACGGACCCTGTGATGTGCAGGTCGTCGGCCATGCCGCCGGCGGCGGCCACGGAGAAGTTGGAGCGTTCCAGGTAGGCGAAGCTGTAGGTCACGAAGACCACGGGCATCAGCCGGGTCCAGCGCCGGCGGCTGAGGGCGGCGACGGCGGGCGCCGGGGCGGCGGCCGGGGGCGGGGTCGACATCCAGGTGGCCTTTCTCCCGAGACGGAAAGGGCGGAGGGGCAGGGGCCGTTGCCAGTATTGCCACGATGTGGCAAGCCCTGCCGCAAACTGAGAAGAGAATGACGGCCACGTTTCCGCCTGTCAACGGATTGTTTCCGGATGGAAGAAAGTCTTGCCGCCATGCGAGAAGCCGTATGGGAAACTGACCGTATGTCCACCAGTACTCCGGCCTCCGACATGGTCGGCAAGGCCCTGCACGTCCTCACCCTGCTCGGCGAGCGCCCGGGCGGCGTGACGCTCTCCGAGCTGACCCGCGCCTCCGGCTTCCCGACCAGCACGTGCTACCGGCTCCTGAAGTCCCTGACCCGGGACAGCTTCGTGGAGTTCGACGCCCGCACCAAGCACTACACACTCGGGCTGCGGGTGTACCAGCTCGGCCAGCGCGTCTCGCACGCGCACGGCTTCGCGGGCGTCGCGCTGCCGGTGATGCGCAGGCTCGCCGAGACCTGCCGGGAAGCGGTCCTGATGTCGGTACTGGACGGCGACAAGCAGCTGTACATCCACCACGTCGAGGGCCCGCAGCAGGTGAGCGTGCGCGGCGAGCCCGGCAAGCACGGCCCGGTGCACTGCACCTCGATGGGCAAGGTACTGATCGCCTTCGCGCCCGCCGAGGTACGCGAAGCGCTCACCGAAGGCGTCGAACTGACCGAACTGGGCCCCCACTCGATCACCGACCGCGCGGCGTTCCGGGCCGAGATCGAGAAAGTACGGGCCGAAGGACACGCGGTCGCCGACGAGGAACACGAGCCGGGCATCCGCGCGCTGGGCGTGCCCATCCTCGGCCCGGACGGCGTCGCGCACGCCGCGCTCTCGGTCGCGGCCCCCGCCTTCCGGATGCCGGCCGCCGACCTCCTGACCCTGCGCCCCGCACTGGCGAACGCGGCCCAGGAACTCGCGGTACTGCTGCCACCCCGCCCCTTCTGAGCGGCGCCGGGCCGGCGAACACCGTACGCACTAAAGCGCATTAGTAGCTGCAGCGGTCTGGCCTTCCGCATTCCTCCCTCGCCAGAATTGCCGCGACCCGGTGCACGGCCCTCCGTGAAAGGGAGAACCCCCACATGCACATGAGCAGACGCGGCGTACTTCTCGCATCCCTGGCGCTGTCCGTGACGGCCGCGGGACCGGCGTGGGCGGCGAAGCCTGCCTCGCCGGACCGGCGGCTCGTCGTCTATTACCAGACCCAGTACACGAACGGCGGTTACGTCTCCCCGCTCGGCCTCACCGACCACCACACCGGCACAACACACCTACTCCTGGCGGCCGTTCACCTCAACGACGTGAACGGGCCGTACGCGCCGGTGCACCTGAACGACGACCCGCCGGGGGCGGCGAAGTTCGCCCCGATGTGGCGCGACCTGAAGACCATGCAGGGCCGGGGCGTCCGCGTCCTCGCCATGCTCGGCGGTGCGGCGCCGGGCAGTTTCCAGCGCCTGGACACCGAATTCACCACGTATTATCCCCTGCTGCGGGATTTCCTCCGCCAGTACGCCCTGGACGGCGTGGACCTCGATGTCGAAGAACGGATGTCGCTCACCGGAATCGTGCGGCTCATCGACGCGCTGCGCGCCGACTTCGGGCCGGGCTTCCTCATCACCCTCGCGCCGGTGGCGAGCGCGCTCAGCGGCGGCGGCAACCTCTCCGGATTCGGCTACGACCGGCTCTACCGGGACCGCGGCGGCGACATCGCCTGGTTCAACGCGCAGTTCTACAACGGCTGGGGCAGCCTCGCCTCGACCGCCGACTACGACGCCATCGTCCGGCGCGGACTGATCCCGCCCGCCAAGGTGGCCGCCGGCGCCCTGACCTCCCCCGCCAACGGCGGCAGCGGCTACCTCGACCTGTCGGCCCTGCGCCGCACGGTCACCACCCTGACGACGAAGTACGGCGACTTCGGCGGCGTCGCCGGCTGGGAGTACTTCAACTCGGAGCCGGGCGGCACGTCCGCTCCGTGGGAGTGGGCGGCCGGAGTCTCGGGCGCACTGTCCGGCTGATCCGCTCCTCCGGTGGCCTGGGGCCGCCTCAGGCCAGTGGGTGGCTCGTGGGGACCTCAGCTCGTGGGGACCTCAGCTCATGCGGCAAGCGTTCGTGCCACCGCGCGCGCGGGAGTCACCGGGAGGCGGCGCACCGGCGCGGCCGGGGTACGGGCGGGCGCGGCAGCGGTGCGAGCGGGCTCGGCGGGGGTGTCGGCGAGCCGCACGCGGTACGTCGTCTTGGCCGGATCCACCAAGGGCTCACCGAACGTGATCCGGCCTGCCGACTGCAGCTGGTCGCACACCGGGGTGGGCAGCGCGACGTAGCACCCTCCCGTGCGGGTGCGGGAGTCGTACGGCCGCCAGTAGCCGTACCGGCGCCGGCCATTCGCATGCACGGTGATGAACACCGGGGTGCGGGAGTCGGCGATGGTACGGAGAACCTCGGCGCCGGCGGCGTCGAGGGGGACGGCTCGGCGGGCCGCTGTCGTGGCACGTGCCGCCGGACGGGAAGGCGCGCCCCGACCACGCGTACGCAGGGACTCCTTGGTCAACGCAGCGACGGCCGGGACCTGGTCGAGGACGGACGACATCAGGGATTGCCTTTCCGAGGACAGCAGCTCAAGATCATCCGTCTCATTCAATCAGGGTCGGTCCCCTCCACCCAACTCTGTTTCGCCACCAGTCCTTCAGCGGTGCGGGTCAGGTCGTGGCAGCGGGGCCGGGCGGCAGGTGGACCGTCATGATCAGATCGCAGGCTGTGGTGCCCGAGCCGCGGTAGGTGTGCGGGGCATCGCCGTCGAACGCGGCGGTCTGTCCGGCTTCGACGGCGTGCTCGGTACCGTCGACCACCAGGACCATCCGGCCGGCGGTGACGCTGACGGTTTCCACGACTCCGGCCTGATGCGGATGGCTGGGGTACTCCTCGCCCGGCTCCAACCGCCAGCGCCAGACCTCCACCGGAGCCGGGCCGGACGTGGTCAGCATGAGCCGGGCCTCGCTGCCCTGGGCACCGGTCCACAGGGGGGTCACGGCGTCAGCGGCCACGACGCGTACGCGCCCTTCCGCCGACCCCTCCATCAGGGCGGACACCGAAACGCCGAGGGTGTCGGCCAGCCGGACCAGGGTGGCGAAGTTCGGGTTGCCCTGGGCCTTCTCCAGCCCCACCAGAGCCCCCTTGCTGACCTGGGCACGCCGGCTGAGCTCATCCAGGGACAGGCCCGCGCGGGTGCGGGCCGCCCTGACGTTGTGCGCGAGCGTCCGCAGGGCTGTGGCCGTCTCGGCCATCTGATCACCATCCTTGCGAGTGGACCACTGGAATAGACCGCGCGGTCGTTTGATTGACACACCCCGGTCGTTCCATTGTACGGTTTAGTCGTTCTACTGAGATAGTAAGGGATGTACCGTGATCGCTCTGCTGCTGGCTCTGGGCAGCTCACTCGCCTACGGATGCGCCGATTTCCTCGGCGGCCTCGGCGCCCGTAAAGCTCATGTACTGCGTACCGTGTTGATCGCGGCCCCGGCCAGCCTCGCGGTCGAGCTGCTGCTCTGGCCGTTCCTCGGCGCCTCGTTCAGCGCCGGCACCCTCGGCTGGGGTGCCGCTTCCGGGGTCGCCTCGGCCGCCGCGTTCGCGCTGCTCTACCGCACCCTGGCGATCGGCCCGATGAACATGCTGTCGCCCGTGACCGCCCTGGTGTCCGCCGCACTGCCCGTCGGCGTGGGCCTGCTCCAGGGCGAGCACCTGGCCACCGCCGGACTGATCGGCCTGCCGCTCGCGCTGGTGTCGGTGGTGCTGGTCAGCGCCGGACACGGCGCCGGCTCGGCTCGGCCCTCCCGTACGGCGCTGCTGCTCGCCTTCGGCGCGGGCGCGGCCATCGCCCTTCAGCTGATCTTCCTGCACCAGGCGCCGTCCGACAGCGGGGTGGCCCCGCTGATCATCGGCCGGGCGGTCTCCTCGGCCGTGACCCTGGCCGCGGCGGGGGCGATGTACCGCAAGCTGGGCTCCGAGCGGCCCGCATACGGGATATCGGCCGCCGCGGGTGTGCTGGATTCGGTGGCGAACCTGCTGTTCCTGCTTGCCGCCCGTAGTGGGGACCTCGCCGTCGTCGCCGTGATCACCGCCCTCTACCCGGCCGGCACGGTCCTGCTGGCCCGCGGCGTACTCGCCGAACGCATCCACCGCGGCCAGCTCGTCGGCCTGGGCACCGCCGCCGTCGCCGTCAGCCTCCTCGCCCTTACCTGAGCAAGCCCCCGCCCACCAGCCGAAACGCAAGGAGACCAGCATGTTCATCCAGCCCTGGGATGCCGGCCTGGACGAAGCCGAATGGCAGACCTGGATCGCCGAAGGCCACGACTTCGGGCAGCTGAGCGTCAATGGCCTGCCCGGCCACCCGCCCGCCGTCGTCCCCACCCACTTCACCTGTGACGGCAGCCACCTCCTGGTCCACCTCGCCCGGCCCAACCCGGTCTGGAAGGCGATCGAGCACGACCCGCACGTCACCTTCACCGTGATCGGCGACTACGCCTTCATCCCCGGCCCCTGGCGCGCCAAGCCCGGTGTCCCGCCCACGGATGGCGTACCCACCAGCTACTACGCAGCGGTGCAGTTCGCCTGCCGCGCCCACATAGTCGACGACCCGGAAGCCAAGGCCGAGCTGCTGCGCCGCCAGCTCGCCCACTTCCAGCCCGAGGGCGACCACGCCCCCGTCGCTGTCGACGAGCCGCCCTACGGCCGGATGCTGCCCGGCATCCGCGGCCTGCGCCTGGAGGTCACCGAGGTGGTGGCCAAGTTCAAGTACGACGACCACAAGCCCGTGGAGTACCGCACGGCCGTCGCCGATCGCCTCACTGAGCGTGGCGAGGGTCTCGACGTGCCCACCGCACGTCAGCAGCTCCGCCGCCGGGACCGCATCGGTCCCTGGAAGCCCTGACCCCACCGGTCGCTCGTCCGCCCGATCGCTCGTCAGCCCGTCCGTCCGCACACAGGAAACGGAACCCCGCCCATGACCGCCTTCCGCCTCACCCCCGCCGTCGCAGACGCCTTCCCCGACACCCTCATCGCGCTGGTCACCGCCACCGGTCTGCGCGGCCACGAAGCCTGGCCCGGCACCACCGCCGCCCTGGAGGACCTGGAGCAGCGGCTCGCCGACGGGACCTGGCAGCCCGCCGATGAGAGTGACCCCCGTATCGAGGCGTGGCACACCGCCTACCGTTCCTTCGGCACCAACCCCCGCCGCATCCGCCCCAGCGTCGACGCGCTCGGCCGCCGCATGGCCAAGAAGGGCACGCTGCCGCGCATCAACCCGGCCGTCGACTCGTACAACGCCGTCTCCGTCCGCCACGGCCTGCCCGCCGGCGCCTTCGACCTGGGCCACGTCACCGGCGACGTCGAGATCCGGTACGCGGACGGCACCGAGTCCTTCACCCCGCTCGGCGAGCCCGACACCATCGAGAACCCCAAGCCCGGCGAGATCATCTACGCGGACACCACCGATGTCCTGACCCGCCACTGGAACCACCGCGACGCCCACCGCACCCGCGTCACCGAGGACTCCACGCACGTCGCCTTCGTCCTCGAAACCCTGCACGCCACCCGTGACGGCCATCTCCTGAAGACCGCGGCGGAGGAGCTGCGGGACCTGCTCGCCCCGCACGCCGACCAGACCGCCGTGCACTACCTCAGCCCGGCCCACCCCGAAATTATCTGTTCCCATTCCAAGGTCATCCGCTGAGCTTGGGCCTGCCGGGCCTACAGGGCGGAGCCCCGCGCCACGACGATGCCGTAGAGGTCTT
This sequence comes from Streptomyces sp. NPDC000151, assembly GCF_040301705.1. NCBI lineage: Bacteria > Bacillati > Actinomycetota > Actinomycetes > Kitasatosporales > Streptomycetaceae > Streptomyces > Streptomyces sp. NPDC000151. The sequence goes on from NZ_JBEPFC010000089.1 coordinate 22,708, forward strand.
CGATCGTGGCCAGCGCGCTGTGATGGACCTGTTCGGCGGACAGCTCAGCACCGGCCCCCGTCAGGGGTCGAGTGGCGCACGCGTCAGCGACGATCGTGGGCGCGTAGCCGCGCAGGAACGCGCCTTCGGCGGTGAAGGTGACGCACATGTGCGTCATAAAACCGGCGATGATCACGTTCTTGCGGCCCGCGGCCTTGACCCGCTGTTCAAGGTCGGTGCCGTGGAAGGAGTTCGGCGCCTGCTTCGCCACGACCTGCTCACCGTCGACCGGGGCCACGCTCGGGTGGATGGCGCCGATCTCCGCGCGGATGTCGTAGGGGGTGCCCTCGCCGCCGTCGTGGACGATGTGGATGACCGGCGTGCCCGCCGCACGCGCCCGCGCCAGCAGCGCCGCGGCCGAGTCCAGGGCCGCCTTCCAGCCGGACAGCTCCATCACACCCCGGGTGTAGGTGTTCTGGAAGTCGACCATGATGAGCGTCGCGTCGGCGAGGGTCGCCGGGGTCTCGTCGAAGCCGTTGAGCCGGCGCAGCGTCGTCGTAGCCATGGGTAAAGGCCCTCCTCGGGCGGGGTGTTGGTGTCGTCCGGCGCGCTGGCGGCGCCGACGTGTTCGACGCTACGATCCCCCGTCAATGTCTGCAATGACGCTCAACTTGCAGATCCGGACATCACGTGGGAGGGCCCGTGCCCGCATCGAAACGGCTCGTCGTCGTTGTCGTCTTCGACGGCGTCGATCTGCTGGACATCACCGGCCCCCCGGAGGTGTTCGCCCTGCTGCAACGCGAGGTCGACACCGATACGGATACCGATACGGATGCCGGCGCCCACCCCGACAGGAACACCCACGCCCACACCGGCTACCGCGTCCTCCTGGCCGCCGAAACGCTGGAGCCGGTCACCACCTCGGCAGGGGTGCGCGTCCTGCCCGATGCCACGTTCGAGGAGGTGGCCGGTCAGAGCATCGACACCCTCCTGGTGCCCGGCTCCGTACGCATCGACGCCGACCGGCGCGTGAGCGCCCTGGCGGACCCGGATGTCACCGCGCGCGTCAAGCAGCTCGCCGGCGCGTCCCGTCGCATCGCCTCCGTGTGCGTCGGCGCCCATATCCTGGCCGCCGCGGGCCTGCTCGACGGGAAGCGGGCCACCACACACTGGTCGACCGCCCGCCAGCTCGCCGCCGAGCACCCCGCCGTCACCGTGGACGCCGACCCGATCTTCATTCGTGACGGCGCCGTGTGGACCGGCGCGGGCATCAGCTCCTGCCTCGACCTGTCCTTGGCCCTGGTCGCCGAGGACTTCGGCGAAGCCGCGGCCCTGCGCGTGGCCCGCCAGCTCGTGATGTACCTCAAACGCCCCGGCGGACAGAGCCAGTTCTCCGTACCCCTCGAACCCGTCTCCACCACTCGCCGGATCGAGGACCTGCGGCACTACATCACCCGCAACCTGTCCCGGCCCATCGGCCTCGCCGACCTCGCCGAACACGCCCACGTCTCCGAACGGCAGCTCTCCCGCATCTTCAAGACCGACCTCGGCACGACCCCGGCCGCCTACATCGAATCAGCGCGCGTCGAACTCGCCCGGAACCAGCTGGAGTCGACCGACGCCACGCTTGAACGCATCGCGGGCGCCTGCGGTTTCGGTACGGTCGACACCCTCATCCGCGCCTTCCGCCGCCAACTGGCCACCACACCGACCGAGTACCGCAGTGGTTTCCGGTATTCCGGGTAGCGGAACAGCGGAGAGCGACTCTCCGGGCTCACGAGGCCGCTCCGTTGGGGCACGCCCTGACCAGTTGCAGGCCGGCGCTCCGCAACGGTTGCAGATCGGGTTCACGGTTTTGGGCCAGCGCCGCGCGCACCTCGCCCGCCGCCTCGTCGACCGCGGCGGCGGCCTCCCGCACCTCCGCACCGGACGACCGCTGCCTGAGATCGGCGACCGCCGCATCCAGCGCATCGACCGCCGCGTCCGCCCTGCGGTCGAGGGCGGACTCCAGCACGGCGTGTTCGAGGTCCCCTATGGCGTCGGACACCGCGAGTGCGAACTTCGCACACCCCACGGCCCGGTCCTCGCCCTCCCCCATGTCGCACCCCGCGAGCAGTACGACCGCCAACACCACTGCCGCGGCGCTTGCCATCCGCTGCATGTCGTCACGTCCCTCCGGTGAACCGTTCGGTGAGTCACGAAGACAGCGGCCGCCGCTCGCCTGACACGAGGAAGCCTATGAACGGTGACGCGGCTCGGGGAGAGGGTTTCTCGCAGATGGCGACGGAGGCGGGCACTCCGTCGCCGTAAAGGTCGGGTACCGGCCATCTCTCCTCCCGCCCTCCTTCCCTTCGTCCCGTCCAAAGCATTGACATGCTTCCATGCTCACGTCAGATTACTGACATGAGTACACAGCCACGACGCAACCTTCGGGACGAGTACGCCGCGCAGACGCGGGAGGCGATCCTCAAGGCGTTCGTGGAGTGCCTGGCCGATCAGCCGGTCGAGGAGGTGTCCGTGTCGGCGGTTGCCGAGCGGGCGGGCATCACCGACCGGACGGTGTACCGGCACTTCCCGACGCGGGTGGACCTGCAGGCCGCGGCGGGCCAGTGGATCAACGACAACGTATTCCGCTATGTGCACCCCTCGTCGCTGGACGAACTGCCCACGGTGTTCCGGGAGGCGTGCCGGCGGTTCGACCGGCAGCCGAACCTGGCCTACGCGATCGCGCTGTCCCGGCTCGGCCGCAGCGTGCGCGCGGGGTTCCGCCAGCACGTTCTCGCGGAGAACAGCACGTCGCTGGCGGAGGTCGCGCCGTCGCTGCCCGCCGGGGACCGGCGCCGCGCGGAGGCCGTACTGGCGTACCTGGACAACGTGCTGGCGTGGGCGACCATGCGCGAGGAGCTGGACATGTCGGGCGAGGAGGTGGCCGACGCCGTCGAGTGGGCGATGACCACACTCCTGGCCGACCTCCGCCGCCGCAACGACGAAGCCGCCGACGCGACGCCGGCGGACCGGTCATCAACCGGAGAGCAGACCTGACCAACTAGGAGGCACGCTGTGCCACGGAGTGTGTGCAGTCTCGCGATCGGCCTGGGCATACCGGCCGTCGCCATCGTGATCGTTCCACCGCTCATCAGCAACACGCAGGTCTCGGTCCTGGGCATCCCGCTGCTGTTCTTCTGGATGTTCGCCTGGTTCCCGCTGACCACGATCTGCCTGGCGGTCAGCTGGTACGGATTCGACCGTCACCACTACACGGGCCAGGAGGGCAGCAGACCATGACAGCAGTGGTGTTCGCCCTGATCATGGCCTTGTCGCTCGGGGTGGCCGTGCTCGCCCGGGTCGGCGTGCGGCGCATGGACATCCGGCAGTTCCTGGTGGGCGGCCGTTCCTTCCCGCCGCTGATGCTGTTCTTCCTGGCCGTCGGCGAGGTCTACAGCATCGGCACCATGCTCGGCTTCCCCGGCGGCATCTACTCCGAGGGCGCCGGTTACGGCCTCTGGTTCCTCGGCTACCTTCTGCTGGCCTATCCCGTGGGGTACTTCCTCGCGCCGCTGGTGTGGCGGGCCGCCGCGCGTTACGACGCGCTGACCGTCCCCGAGGTGTTCGGCCGGCATTTCCGCAGCCGCAGGCTCGAGGTCGTCATCGCGATCGGGTCCATGATCGCGCTGGTGCCGTGGGGACAGTTCCAGTTCATCGGGCTGCAGATCGTGCTCGGCGGACTCGGCCTGCCCATCAGCCCGTTCGGCGCCGTGCTCATCGCCGCGGCCGTCGCGTTCGTGTATGTCGCGGTGGCGGGCATGCGGGGCTCCGCGTTCGTCGCGCTCGTCAAGGACGTGTTCATGCTGCTGGGCATCGTGGCCGTCGGTGTGGCCGCCGTCCTCGCGGCCCACGGCGTCCCCGCGCTGTTCGCGCGAGCGGCCGCCGTGGACCCGCACCCCCAGCTGTCCGGCACAGCGCTCGCCTTCTCCGTCACCACCATCGTCTACCAGGGCTTCGGCTTCTACCTGCAGCCCTCGGTGTCACCGTATGTGTTCCCGGCACGCTCGGAAGCGGCGGTGAAGAGCTCGACCGTCTTCATGCCGGTGTACATGCTGATGTATCCGTTCGCGGTGTTCGCCGCGTACTTCGCCATCGGCGCACTGCCGAAGAGCGACGACCCGAACGGTGTGTTCCTGAACCTCGCGCACGCTCTCCTGCCGTCCTGGCTGGTGGGGGTCGTGGCCGCGGGGGCCGCGCTGGCCGGTGTGCTCGTACTGGCCGCCACCTCGCTCAACATCGGCGCGATCGTAACCCGCAACCTGGTGCCGCGGGTACCGCCGACGGCACAACGCCGGTACACCACCGCCGCTGTCGGACTGTTCCTCGCCGTGTCCGCCGCGATGACGACCTTCAGCCCGGCGCTGATGCTGACCGTGCTCAACCTCAGCGGCTATGTCGGCATCCAGTTCGCGACCGGCTGGCTGGCGATCTTCTTCGCCCGGACGGTGCGCCCCTTCGCGGTCGGAACCGGCATCGTCGGCGGCGGCTTGCTCGCCATCACGCTGTACGTCACCGACGCCCGCCTCGGCGGCATCAACATCGGGCTCGTCGCACTCGCGGTGAATCTGGCGCTCACCTTCGGGCTCAGCCGACTCGGCCCCCCTGGGGAGCCACGCCGGCCCGTAGCCCTGACCAAGGGCGCCGACGTGCCCGTACACCCCGATTCGAGTGTTGCGCCCGCCCACCGCACTCCGACGGCGCCCACCGTCACCGAACCGTAGGAGCCATCCCATGGACGAGGAGACTTTTCTCCGCCGCCTGCCCAAGGTCGACCTGCACTGCCACTTGGCCGGCACCATCCGCCCGGCCACACTGATCGAACTGGCACGCAAGAACGACGTACCCCTGCGGACCAGCGACCCCGAACAGCTCTATGTCTTCGACGACTTCTACGACTTCCTCGACGTCGTGCGCACTGCCGCCCGCTGCCTGGTCACCCACGACGACTTCGCCCGCGTCGCCTACGAGGCCCTCGCCGACGCCGCCACGGCCGGCAACCTCAAGTACGCCGAGCTGTTCTTCAATCCCACCGATTACTACCCGAGCGGCGTCACGTACCGCACGATGGCCGACGGATTCATCGCGGGCCTGCGCGACGCCGAGGCCGATCACGGGGTGACCGGACGCCTGATACCCGCCATCAACCGCGAACTCGGTCCGGGGACCGCCCGCGACATGGTCGCCGATGCCATCGCCGATCCGCGCGACGAGATCATCGGCATAGGGATGGACGGCGCCGAACGCAGCGGTCCCCCGGGGCTCTTCGCCGAGGCGTACGGGATGGCGGGGCGGGCCGGTCTGCGCCGGACCGCGCACGCCTGCGAGGACAACCAGACCCCCGCCGAGGCCCCGCCGTCCCACATCACCACCTGCCTGGACGACCTCGGCTGCGACCGCATCGACCACGGATACCACGTCCTCGGCGACCCGCATGTCGCCCGGCGCTGCGCCGACAACGGCGTCCCGTTCACGGTCGGTTCCCACACCTGTGTCCCGTCGCGCCTGGCCACCCGCTGGCGCAACGTCCGCCACATGCTGGACGCCGGGCTCCCCCTCGTGATCTGTACCGACGACCCGCCCATGTACGGCACGGACATCGGTACCGCGTACGTCACCCTGCACCGGGAGCTCGGCCTCTCCCTCACCACGGCCACCGAACTCGCAGTCGCCGGCATCGACGCCACCTGGCTCGACGACGACGCCAAACGCCGGCTCCGCCGGGAGTTCAGCACCGAGATCGCCGCGCTCGGGCCGCTCGGGCAGCGGCGCGCGGGAGGCGTGACAAGATCCCCGGCATGAAGATCGAAGCAGCGGATCGGCCCGTCGCCCTGGTCAGCGGGTCCACGTCGGGGATCGGGGAGGCCGTCGCGCGGCGGCTGGCGGCGGACGGGATGCGGGTCGTCGTGCACTCGCGGCGCAGTGCGGAGGCCGGTGAGGCGCTGGCGGCGGAGCTCGGCGGGGCGTACGTGCGGGCCGATCTGGCGGTGGAGGAGGAGGCCCGGGGGCTGGTCGAGGCGGCGCTCGGCCGGTACGGGCGGCTGGACGTGCTGGTCAACAACGCGGGCATCAGCTGGCCGATCCCGCACGACGACCTGGCCGCGGCGACGCCGGCGGACTGGCGGCAGCTGCTGGAGGTCAACCTGATCGCCCCATGGGTACTGTGCACGGCGGCACTGCCGGCACTGCGCCGATCCCCCGCGGGCGGCAGCGTCGTGAACATCACCAGCCATGCCGGGGTGCGCCCCAAGGGCTCATCGGTGCCGTACGCGGCGAGCAAGGCCGCGCTGAATCACGTGACCCGGCTGCTCGCGGCCGCCCTCGGCCCCGAGGTGCGGGTCAACGCGGTGGCGCCGGGGCTGGTGGACACGCCGATGACGAAGGACTGGGCGCAGGCGCACGAGCTGTGGCGGGACCGCGCGCCCATGCACCGCCCGGCCCGGCCCGCCGACGTGGCCGACCTGGTGGCGTCGGTGATCGGCAGCAGCTATCTCACCGGCGAGGTCATCGTGCTCGACGGCGGGCTGAACCTGACCTGAGACGAATCCGTTGGGGGTCGGTCGCGCAGGATGGCATACCAACTTCGGCATACCGAACTCCCGAAGATAGGGGGCGCAACTGCCGCATCACACCCCATATGCGGGCAGCGATCACCGGAGGGCCTTGTCCAGCGCCGGAATTTGGTATACCAACTGGCCATTGGTTGTCGCAGAGCGCTGAGGAGCCCGCCATGTGTGTCGAGTCCGTCCCGCCCCCGCCCAGCCGGGTCACCCGCCGCGGTGTGCTCGCCGGTGCCGCGGCCCTGGCCGGTACGGCCGCCGCTCTCTCGGCGGCTCCGGGCGCG
>NZ_JBEPFC010000090.1:0-29399 GCF_040301705.1 Streptomyces sp. NPDC000151
GCCGGGCGGGCGGGGCGGGTGGCTTCGCGCGCACGGCGGCCGGGGCCGGCCGGGCGGGTGTCTGGGTGTCGGCCATGAGGGGCTGGCTCCTTATTCGGCCGCGGGGTGCCGCAGGGCCCGCTGGAGGTCCTTGAGCGCCTGGGCGCTGGTCTTCCCGCCGGTCAGCGCGGCGTACGCCTCGCGCTGCACGGCCGCGGTCACGTCGCCGTACTGGAAGACCCGCGGGCGCGGCACGGCATGCAGGATCGACTGCTTGAGGGTGGGGAGGTAGGGATACGTCTTGACCAGGGCGGCGTCCTGGTAGAGGGAGTCGTAGGTGGGCGCGGCGGGCGCGTACTTGAGCGAGAACCGCTGGTTCTGTTCGTTGGTGAAGAACTTCATGAAGTCCAGCGCGGTCGCCTTGTTCTTCGCCGAGGCGGTCAGGGCGAGGTTGTGGCCGCCGAGGCTGGAGGCGCCGGGGCCCTTGAGGCCGGGCAGCGGGGCGACGCCGAACTTCCCCGCGACCTTGCTGGAGCCGTCCTTCTTCGAGGCGAGCGGATACATGTACGGCCACTGCCGCTCGAAGATCAGCTTCCCGGCCTGGAACGCCTGCCGGGCGTCCTCCTCCTGGTACGTGATGGCCTCCTTCGGGGCCGTGCCGTCCCGGACGGCGTCGACGAGGAAGTCCAGCCCCGCCCTGGCCTGCGGGGTGTCCAGGTGCGGGCGGCCTTGCGCGTCGGTGACGGTGCCGCCCGCGGAATTGACGGCCTCGGCGAAGTTGACGGTGAGCCCTTCGTACTTCTGGAGCTGCCCGGCGTAGCAGGACATCCCGCGCGCCTCCGGGAGCTTCTTCACCTCGGCGCAGTCGGCCTTCATCTCGGCCCAGGTGACCGGCGGTTCCTCGATGCCGGCCTTGCGGAGCAGGTCGGTGCGGTAGTAGAGCATCCCGCCGTCGGAGCTGGCCGGGACCGCGTACAGACCGCCGCGGTAGGTCGCCGTCCGCACGATGGGCGGCAGCATCCGCCGCAGCGGGAAGCGGTCGGCGGGCAGCCGGTCGACCCAGCGGTGCGCGGCGAACTCCGAGGTCCACACGGCGTCGAGGGAGAGCACCGTGAACGCGTCGGACTTGATCTCGGCGTTCTGGATCATCTGCTGGCGCTGCGCGTCGGGGTCGGTGGGCAGCTGGACGAAGGTGACCTTCTCCTCTGGGTGGCGCTTGTTCCAGCGGTCGAGCAGCGCTTGCACGGTGCCGGTGGGGTCCTTGCCGGCGACGTACGTGATGGGGCCGCGGCCCTCGAATACGCCGGCCCGCGCGGCGGGCGCCGTACCGCCGGGCGCGCCACAGGCCGTGACGGCGGCGAGCCCGACGAGCCCCGCGCAGGCGCTCCGTACTGCCCTGGTGGTCCTGGTCTTCACTGTCTCTCCTGGCAGCTGGGCACCGCCCGGGACGCGGGGTCCCGAGCGGTGCGCCGACCGTGTGACTGCGCTGTCAGCCGCATCCCGAGCAGGCAGGACAAGAGACGCCCGTATCGCGGGCGTTGGGAGAAAAAAGGGTGCGCGAGCGGCAGGTGACGGCGGTCACTCTGTAACAACGCTTGCACGCTAGGAGCACACGTGGGGGAAGTCAACGCGTTACGTCGAGGTAATTTCCCGGTCGCATCGGGGCGCTATGCCCGGTTTTCACCAGTACTTGGCGGCTAAAGATGCACATGAAGACGCGCGGAACCGCCGAGACAGCGTTGTCACACCATCCTCATGACAGCGCTGTCTCGGAACGGTTCCGGACCGGCGCGCCGAGTGCTACCGTCCGCTCATGCCACCAGCCCAGCGGCACCACCCCACGCTGGCCGACGTCGCCCAGCGGGCCGGGGTGTCCGCCTCCACCGTCTCCCGCACCATGCGCGGCCTGTCGACCGTCTCGCCCGACGTGCGCGCCCGCGTCGAACAGGCCGCGCGCGAGCTGAACTTCGTGGTCTCCCGGCAGGCGTCCAGCCTGGTCACCGGGCGCACGGGCGTGGTCGCCGTGCTCGCGCCCACGCTCAATTCCTGGTTCATCGGCTCGGCGCTCTCCAGCCTCGGCCCCGTACTGCGCGCGGCCGGCCTGGACCTGCTCGTCTACGTCACCCCCGACATGGCAGAGCGGGCCGCCTTCTTCGAACAACTGCCGGCCCGGCGCAACGCCGACGCGCTGCTGGTGTTCTCCTTCGACCTCTCCGAGGAGGAGAGCGCGCGCCTGGACGACCTCCAGGTGCCGGTCGTCTACATCAGCCAGCACGCCGCGGGCCGGCCCAGCGTGTACGTGGACGACGTGGCCGGGGCCCGCGGCGGCACCCGGCACCTGCTCGGCCTCGGGCACCGCCGGATCGCGTTCGTGCAGACCATCGGGGCCAGCGGCTTCACCTTCAGCTCGCACGAGCGGCTGCTCGGTTACCGGCAGGCGCTGACCGAGGCGGGCGTGCCGTGGGACGACGAGCTGGTGGTGGCCACGCCGCCCGGGCACAAGCGCCGCACCGCCGAGGCGGTCGGCCGGCTGCTGAGCCTGCGCGAGCCGCCCACCGCGATCTTCGCCGAGCAGGACGAGGTCGCCGTCTCGGTGCTCTGGACGCTGCGCAGGTCCCGCATCGACGTGCCCGAACGGATCTCCGTACTGGGCTTCGACGACCACCAAATGGCCGAGTGGTCCGACCTGACCACGATCGCCCAGTCCCCGGAAGAGATCGGCCGAGCAGCAGGCGAGCTGGCCCGCGCCCTCATCAACGACCCGGAAACGGACCAGTCCCGCCACGTCGTCCTGCCGACGCGACTGATCCCGCGAGCGACCACGGCACCGCCGCCGGTTGGGGTGGAGGGCCCCTAGGGCCCGCTGGGGCCGTCCGCCGGCGAAAAACTCGTGCGAAAGTCCTGGCGGGTGTCAAGAAGACGGCGGCGGCTCCGACCAACCGGCGAAGGGCCCAGCCGGGGCTCGCGAATCACGAGGAGTACGAGATGCAGTTCCTGATCAGCCTGCACATCAACCCGGCCGTACTGGACGCATTGACGGACGAGGAGAAGGCGGCGATCGGCGACGGCCACGGCAGGTTCATCCAGGCGCTGAAGGAGTCCGGCGAGCTGATCACCACGCAGGCACTGGTCGACCCGTCACAGGCCGCTGTGGTGTCCGTGCGCAACGGCCAGCCCGTGGTGACCGACGGACCTTTCCTGGAGGCCAAGGAGTACCTGGGCGGCTTCTACCTGATCGACTGCGAGAACAAGGAGCGGGCGATCGAGCTGGCGGCGCGGATCCCGGACACCGCGATCGAGGGGCTGGGAGTCGAGGTGCGGCAGGTGATGTTCGCCGACGGACAATTGGAGGCATGACAGCACCGGACTTCGAGGACCTGCTGCGTGAACTCACGCCGCAGGTCCTCGGCACGTTGGTACGCCGGCACCAGCAGTTCGAAGGGTGCGAGGACGCCGTACAGGAGGCCGTCCTCGCCGCCACCGTGCAGTGGCCGGCCGAGGGAGTGCCGGGCAATCCGCGCGGCTGGCTGGTGACGGTCGCGTCCCGGCGCCTCATCGACCAGATGCGGAGCGACCACGCGCGCCGCGAGCGGGAGTCGGCGGCGGCCACCGAGGTGGTGCCCGAGGACGTACCGGACACCGACGACACACTCGTCCTGCTGTTCCTGTGCTGCCATCCGACGCTGACGGCGGCCTCCCAGACCGCCCTGACGCTGCGGGCGGTCGGCGGCCTGAGCACTGCCGAGATCGCCCGCGCGTTCCTCGTGCCGGAAGCCACGATGGCGGCCAGGATCAGCCGGGCCAAACAGCGCGTCAAGGCCGCCGGCAGCTCGTTCAGCCTGCCGGACGGCGCGGAGCGCGAGGAGCGGCTACGGGTCGTCCTGCACGTGCTCTACCTGATCTTCAACGAGGGTTACACCGCGTCCTCGGGCAGTGAGCTGCACCGCGCCGACCTCGCGCACGAGGCGATCCGGCTGGTCAGGATGGTGCACGCACAGCTGCCCGAGGACGGCGAGGTGACCGGGCTGCTCGCGCTGATGCTGCTGACCCACGCCCGCCGTGCGGCACGTACGACGGCGGCCGGCGACCTGGTGCCGCTGGACGAGCAGGACCGTACGAAGTGGGACCGCGAGCTGATCGACGACGGCATAGAGCTGGTCAAGGCGTCGCTGGCCGGCCCGGCGCTGGGGCCTTACCAGCTGCAGGCCGCCATCGCCGCCACGCACGCCGACGCGGCCACGGCCGAGGAGACCAACTGGCCGCAGGTGCACGCCCTCTACCTGATCCTGGAACGGATCGCACCCAACCCGATGGTCACCCTCAACCGGGCGATCGCGCTCTCCGAGACCGAGGGCCCACGGGCCGGGCTGGCCCTGCTGGCCACCTTGGACGGGGACGCGCGGATGGCCGGGCATCACCGGCTGCTGTCCGTACGGGCGCATCTGCTGGAGAAGACCGGCGACACGGCCGGGGCGTACGAGCACTACCGGCGCGCCGCGAAGTCCACCGCCAGCATCGCCGAGCAACGCTACTTGGAGTACCGGGCCGGCAGGGTGAAAGCATAGGTTCCGTTGCCAGCACCGCGAGGTGCGCGCTACGCCGGAGTGATCTCGTACGAGTGACCGCCACGGGCCGCGAGGAGGGCCGTGCCCTCCTCCGTGCGGGGTGCGTGGTCCTTGTTCGTCGTCAGGTCGCGTACGGCGTACGGGCGGGTGAACAGCGCGCCGCGTAGCCGGAGTTCGCCGTCGCGGCCCGCGTGTAGTACCAGCCGTCGTGCGGCGCCGTTCGACCATGTGAGGTCCACGGCCGTGTCGCCGCGCGTCCGGAGGCCGGTGACCGAGCCGTCGGGCCAGCGGGCCGGGAGGGCGGGGAGTATTTCGATCGCGTCGAGGTGGCTCTGCAGCAGCAGCTCGGTGATCCCGGCGGTGGCGCCGAAGTTGCCGTCGATCTGGAACGGCGGGTGGGTGTCCCAGAGGTTGGGCAGTGTGGAGGAGGTCAGCAGCTGGGTGAGCATGGTGTGGGCGTGGTCGCCGTCGCGCAGCCGCGCCCAGAAATTGATCTTCCATGCCTTGGACCAGCCGGTGCCGCCGTCGCCCCGCGCCCGCAGCGAGACCTTCGCCGCCTCCGCCCACTTACTGCCGGGTTCGATCCCCCGCCCCGGGTGCAGCGCGAAGAGGTGCGAGACGTGCCGGTGGGTGTCCTCCGGGTCGTCCAGGTCGGCCTTCCACTCCTGCAGCTGGCCCCAGGAGCCGATGCGCAGCCCCGGGTCCAGCCTGTCCAGCGCCCGCTGCAGCTCCGTACGGAACGCCGCGTCGTCACCCGTAAGACGGGCCGCCTCCAGTGTGTTGACGAACAGGTCGCGGACGATCTGCTGGGAGATGGCGGCGCCCGCGGTGAACGCGCCGTGCTCGGGCGAGTAACTGGGCGAGACGACCAGGGTGCCGTCGCGCGGGTCGGTGTGCAGGGTGTCCAGCCAGAAGAGCGCGGCCTCCTTCAGCGCCGGGTAGGCGGTGCGGCGCAGGTAGCCGGGGTCGCGGGTGAAGCGGTAGTGGTCGTAGAGCTGGTGCGCGAGCCAGGCGGCGGCCTCGGGGAACCAGAAGGCGGTGGCCCAGTCGTGCACGCCGGTGAACCCGTACGGATTGGTCTCGTTGTGCACCACCCAGCCGCGGGCCCCGAACATCTCCTTCGCGGAGACCGCGCCGGGCGGCCGCAGCGCCGTGACGAAGCGCTCCAGGGGCTCGGCGGCCTCGGCGAGGCCCGCCGCGTGCACGGGCCAGTAGTTCATCTGGAGGTTGATGTTGGTGTGGTAGTCCGCCGACCAGGGCGGGGTGGTGGAGTCGTTCCATACGCCCTGGAGGTTGGCGGGCAGCGAGCCGCGGCGCGAGGAGGCGATGAGGAGGTAGCGGCCGTACGCGAAGTACAGGGCTTCCAGGGCGCGGTCGGCTGGGCTCGTGCCGCCGGTGTAGGCGGCGAGCAGGCGGTCGGTCGGGACGCCGGCCGGCATCCGCTGGCCGATGTCGAGCGCGACACGGTCGAACAGCCGCCGGTGGTCGCGGAGATGGGCCGCGAGCAGCCGGTCATAGCCCGTGGCAACCGCGGCGTCGACGGCCCGGGTGATCCGGTCGTGCGGGTCGGCGCCGCGGTAGTGCGGGTGCCGGTCGGCGTAGTCGGTGCCGGCCGCGAGCACGAACCACAGGGTGTCGGCGCCGGACACCGTGACCGTGCCGTCGGCGTTGTCCCGTACCGTGCCGCCCTCGGCCAGCACGCGCAGCTGCGCTTCGAATACCAGGCCGTTGTCCTGGAGGGCGCCCCGTACGGTGATCCGGCCGTCCCGCGCGGTGACCGTGCGGTCGTCGCGGGGCGAGGTGGTGCGCACGGTGCAGCCGATGGCGCCGGGGCGGTCGGCGGTGACGCGGCCGACGAGGACGCCGGCGGGATGCGAGGCGAAGTACGCGCGGCGGTGGGTGGTGGTGCCGCTCCGGTAGCGCACACCGGCCACGGCGGAGCGCAGGTCCAGGTCGCGGCGGTACTCCGCCGGGGCGGCGGGCGCGTCCGGGATGTCGAGGTGGAGGTCGCCGAACGTCTGGTACGCGCCGTAGCCGGTCTTCGGCAGGCCCAGCAGCTCCGCGACCCGCTCGGGGTCGGCGCTGCCCTCGTCGTCGATCAGCCGCCGCACCCGGTCGAGGGCGTCGGGGCGCGGGCTGTGCCAGTTGCCGGCGTCGTAGCCCGGGGAGCCGGGGCCGCCGGTCCACAGCGTCTTCTCGTTGAACTGGAGCCGCTCGCTCGCGACGGTGCCGAAGACCATGGCGCCGAGCGCGCCGTTGCCGAGGGGCAGCGCCTCGCGCTCCCAGTCATCGGCGGGACGGTCGTACCAGAGCAGGTATTCATCGGAGGGCTCGGGCGCCGCTTCTGCGGATCGCCCGCGTGCCTCGGCGCCCGGTCCCACCCCCAGGGCGAGCGCGCCGCCCACCCCAACGGCGCCCAGTACTGCGGTTCTTCGGCCCACTTCGGTACGCATCGGCGGCTCCCGGCGATCCCGTGAACGACTCACCCCGGCAGGGCGCCGCCGATGCTATAGGTCCGATGTCTAGGGCGACAAGAGGTCGTACGGAACCGCGGCCGCCAGGCTGCCCTACCGCACGCGGCCCTGCGCAGTCCTGCGTCGCTCAGCCCTGCTGGAACATCTCCGCCGGCAGCGGCTTCAGCAGCGCGTACAGGTCGTCGGTGATCGGGCGGTCCCAGCTCGCGATCGTGACCAGCACGCCGTCGCTCCGGTCGAACTGCACGCAGGAGACGCGGCCCTCGGAGCACTTGATCCGCTTGACGATCAGCAGGTTGTCGTCGTGCATGACCGGGAGGTCCTCGGTCTCCACGACCGTGACCTCCTCGTCGTGCTCCAGCGCGTCCAGCAGCTGCGCCACCTCGAAGGGCACCTCGCCCTCGCCGAGCTCGCGCGCCGGGGAGCCCTCCGGGAGGTTACCGATGATCATCGCGGGGCCGCGGCCGCCGAAGAGGTCGTACCGCAGGAAGACGCCCTGGCAGCTGCCGTCGGGGGCGGGCAGCAGTCCGGCGCCGAGATTGCCCGGCCAGTCACCGGGGTCCATGGCGAGCACATCGAAATCGGGCCCTGCGGGCGCGGCGCTACGGCGGCGGAGGAACGACATACAGCCATCGTACGTGCCCCGCGCGGCCACCCTCCTGCGGTACCGCGCCGCCGACCGGCCGGAAGCCGTAGGGCCGGAAGCCGTGCGGCCGGAAGCCGCAGGGCCGCCCGTCACACCTCCGGCGCGGCGGGCGGCCGCATGACGGCGGCCACGCCGTCGCTCCCCAGCAGCCGGGCCAGGCCGTTACGGTCCGTGCCCATCTTGCGGTAGACACCGGACAGCAGCCGGCTGACGTCCGGGAGCTGCGTGCCCAGCTCCACGGCGATGCGGTCCTTGGGCCAGCCCTGCACGACCCACTCGGCCACCGCCCGCTCCTGGGCGGTGAGCGTGTCCGTACCGGAGCTGCGCAGCTGGAGGGGGCGCAGCCCGGCGGCGGACAGCTCGTCGCGGGCGCGCGCCACCAGCGACTCGGCGCCGCAGTGCAGGGCGCCGTCCAGACCGCGGTAGAGCCGGTCGGCGGCGTCCTGCGGCAGGCCGGCGCGGCGCAGCGCGGCGCCGTGCTCGACGAGCGCCTGGGCCAGCTCGTAGGCGGAGGGCGAGCGCTCGAAGTGGCGGACCGCCTCGGCCAGCAGCTTCATGCCCTCCGCGCCGCCGACCACGCCGGCCTTGCAGAACAGCGCCTGTCCGATGGCGGACTCCGTACCGAAGTCCTGGGCGCGCTGCAGCGCTTCGTCGGCGAGGGCGAGCGCCCTGGGCCGGTCGGTGAGGGTGATCGCGCGGGCGAGGTGGAGCCGCCAGGGGCACCAGGCGGGGTTGCGCATGGCGCGCGGCTCCAGGCGCCTGCCGACGGCCGTGAGCTGGTGCTCCGCGTCGCGGTGCAGGCCGCGGGCGAGCAGCAGCTCGCTGTAGACGGTCTGCGAGTCGGGGTAGACGACGGCGTTCGGGACGACCTCGCCGTAGCTGTACGTGTCGGCCAGCTCCTGGGCCTCGTCCACGCGGCCGCGCGCGAGCAGGATCTCGATGAGGATGCCGATGGCGAACCACTGGGCGGGCACCCGCTGGCCCACCCGGTGCGCGATGCGCAGGCCGCCGTGCACCAGGTCCTCGGCCTCGGCGAGCCGGCCGCGGCGGTAGCGGATGTAGCCGAGGAGGGTGTACCCGAAGGAGAGGTGGGCGCCGCGCCAGCCCTTGCGCTCGCACTCGGCGATGCCCTGGTGGAACAGCTCCTCGGCGCGGCCGGGCTGGTCGCAGTACATGAAGGTGAGCGCGACGATGACGGGCACCTCGAAGCCCCAGTCCTCGTCGGTCCACGGCAGCCCGTCGCCGAGGGCCTCCTCGGCGTAGTGCAGCGCCGTCTGCGCGCTCTCGCCGCGCACCATGGCGTCCCAGGCGCGCAGCCCGAGGATGTACCGCTCTGCCATGCCGCGCCCGGTGACGTGGTCGGCGAGCTTGGCCAGCAGCCGGGAGCGGGCCGGCGAGTCCTGCTCGTCGGCGCGGAACGCGTTGTACATGAACTGCTCGGCCTGCATGCGCAGCCGGGTGCGCGCGTTCGTCGCGCGCTGGACCTCGCCGGCGACGACCTGGGCGGCCTCCCCCAGGCGGTCGCTGTGGGCGAGGGCCTGCGCCAGCTTGTACGTGATCGTCTCCCGCAGCTCGGGCTCCAGCTCGTGCTCCTCCAGGGCCGCACGGAGGTGGTTCACGGTGGTGGCCGGCTCGCTGAGCAGGGAGGAGCAGCCCAGCTCGAACAGGACGCGGGCGCGGTCCTGGAGCGAGGGCGGTTCGCGCAGCGCACGGGCCAGGCAGCGGCGGGCGGCGTCCGGCGCCCCGGCCCTGAAGTACTCGGCGGCGGCCTCCCGCAGGCGCTGCACGACCCAGTCGTCGTGCTCGGGGTGCATTTCCAGCAGGTGGCGGGCGGCGGCGGTGGCGCCCAGGCCGGCGTCCACGACCGCGGCGGCCGCCTGGCCGTGCAGGGCGACCCGCAGGGCGCCGGGGATGGCCTGGTAGACGGCGCTGGCGACGAGCGGGTGGAAGAAGCGGAGGTTGCCGTTGTCGGACTTGCGGGCCGGGGCGAGGATGCGCGCTTCGCGCAGCTGGTCGAGGACGTCGGCGGCCTGCACGGCGCCGAGGCCCGCGACGTTGGCGGCGAGCGTCGGCGAGACCTCCGTACCGAGCACGGCGGCGGCCCAGGCGAAGCGGACGGCCGCGGTCCCGAGCCGCTCCAGGCGCTCGACGAGGCCGCTGTCCTTGATGGCGGTGATCAGCTCGCGCAGCTGGGAGACGTTGGCCTGCTGCGGCTTGATGCCGCGCTCGCGGATCTTGGCGCTCAGCTCGACGACCTCGTACGGATTGCCGCCCGTGACGGCCCAGCACTCGCGGCAGAACGCCTCGTCGGCGCCCTCCCCGACCATGTGGTTCACCACGCGCCGGACGGCGGTGGGGGTGAGCGGAGTCAGCTCGAAGGGGCGGGAGCCGCTGCGCTCGGCGATCCGGCGCAGCGGGCCGGCGCCGGCCGGCAGCTCGTCGGGGCGGTACCCGACGACGATCAGTATGGGCAGCTCTTCCGCGCGGGCGGCGAACGCGGTGAGCCAGGCGAGGGATTCGGGGTCGGCCCAGTGCGCGTCGTCGAGGATGAGGACGACGGGCGAGAAGTGCACGGCGAAGCGGGTGACGACCCAGTCCAGGCCGTCCCGGACGCCCTGCGGGTCGGGCGAGGCGTCACCGTCGGCGGCGACCAGCCCGACGGCGGGCGCGACGATGTCGTACTAACTGCCGAGGATGCGGCGGTGCTCTTCGGGGGACTCGGCGGCGAACACCGGCTGCACCAGCTGGCGTACGACGTGGAAGGCCACCTCCTGCTCCTGCTCGCCGCCGCGGGCGAGGAGCACCGTGCAGCCGCGCGCGACGGCGCGCCGGCGGGCCTCGGTGATCAGCGCGGTCTTGCCCATGCCCGGCGGCCCGGCGAAGGCGAGCAGGCCGCCCGTACGCACGCCCTCGGCGCCGTCACCCGAGCCGCACAGGTCGGTCAACATACCGTCCAGCGCGCTCAGTTCCGTCTCGCGCTCGAGCATCGGCCTGCGCACCCGGCCCGATCGCCCGATCATCTCCGCCATGACCTTCCCCTCCTGCATACAGCGATGAGCCTAGCGCTGACGGGGGCTCCGGGAACCGTCCTCAGCGACTTTCGACCATGGACCGCTGGAGCGCACCGCACGATTCCGCGCCGTCCGCGGCGGCGCACGGCGTGCGGTCCTCCGCCTGCGCGGGTGGCGCGAGCGGGCGTCGTGCACGAACTCATTGACCGATAAACCTGCTCCCTTCTTGACTCGTAGTTGCAGGAGCCCCAGGCTCCCCTGGCTGCGTCACGGGGCGCAGCGGCAAAGGAGGCGGACCATGAACGACCCGATCATCGCGGAGGCGGCCCCGCTGCCGCCCGTCCCCCGGCGTACGGCGCCCCTCAGCATCCCGTTCCAGGCCCGGCTCAACCCCGGGGTGGAGGCGGCCCGCCGGCACACGCTCGGCTGGCTGCACGGGTACGGCATGCTCTGCGGGGAGGCGGCGACCGCCGAGTACGACGCGCTGCGGCTGGACCGGCTCATGGCGTACTTCTACCCCGACGCCGACGCCGCCGAGCTGGCCCTGGCCACGGACTTCAACGCCTGGTTCTTCCTCTTCGACGACCAGTTCGACGGCCCGCTGGGGCAATGCCCGGAGGCGGTGGCGCACTTCGTGGACCGGGTGGTGCGCACGATGGACGACGCGCCGGACCTGCTGCCCGAAGAGCCCGACAGTCCCCTGGTGGCCGGTTACCGCGACATCTGGCAGCGGATCACCGACGGCGCGCCGCGCGCCTGGCAGCTGCGCTTCAAGGGCCACTGGGAGCGGTACCTCTCCGCGTACCACTGGGAGGCGCAGAATCGTACCCGTAAGGGGGTACTGCCGCTGGAGCAGTACCTCAAGGGGCGGCGGGACTCCATAGGGGTGCAGCCGTGCCTGGACTTCGCGGAGCGCTGCGGCGGTTACGTCCTGCCACGCGAGCTGCACGGCCGACCACCCCTGGCGGAGCTGCGCCGGCTCACCGCCGAAGCGGTCATCTTCGTCAACGACATCGTGTCCGTGGACAAGGAGCTGGCGGCCGGCGACGTCAACAACAGCGTGATCATCCTGCACCGTTCGACCGGCTGCACGCTGGACCAGGCGGTGCGCCGGATCGCCCGTACGGCGAGCGCGCGCGTGGACCAGTTCCAGGAGCTCACCTCGGTCCTGCCCGCGACGCTCAAGGAGCTGGGCATGCCCTCCGCCGTGCACGACCACGTGGCGCACTACGTCGCGAGCATGCGGCATCTGATCAGCGGTAACCTCGTGTGGTCGCGGGAGACCCCGCGCTACGACGACAGCGGCACCGCCGCGGTACGCAGCCGCCCGTGGGCCGACCTCTTCACGGCCGCCGACCCAGGAGTACCGGCCGCCGACCCAGGAGTACCGGCCGCCGACCCAGGAGTACCGGCCGCGGGCCCGGGAACACCGGCCGCGGGCCCGGGAGCACCGGCCGCGGGCCCGGGAGTGCCGGTGCCCCGACAGCACGAACGTTAAGGCACCCTCTGTGTCCGACGAGTACAACTACTGGAAGGCCGGGCTGGGTTCCGTACCGGAGGAGGTGTGGGAGGCGTCGCCGGGGCCGCGGGTGCTGATCCTCGCCGACAACGCCCTCACCGACCTCCCCGACCGGATCGGCGAGCTCACCACGCTGCACACCCTCGACCTCGGTCACAACGCGCTCACCCGGCTGCCCGCCGCGCTCGGCGGGCTCACCGGCCTGTCCCGCTGTCTGTACGTCCACGACAACCGGCTCACCGAACTGCCCGCGGCCCTCGGCGAGCTGACCCGTCTCGGTTACCTCAACGTCGGCGACAACCCGCTGCGCCGCCTCCCGGACGCGCTGGGCGGGCTGGCGGGCCTGCACGAGCTGCGGGCCCAGCGCTGCGCGCTGACCGCCCTGCCGCCCGCGCTCGGCCGGCTCGCCCGGCTGCGGGAGTTGTGGCTGCGCGGCAATCACCTCACCGCGCTGCCCGGCACCTTCGCCGGCCTCCGGGAGCTGCGCGAACTGGAACTGCGCGAGAACGCGCTGGGCGACGTCCCCGCAGCACTGCGCGGGCTGCCGCTGCTGCGCCGGCTGGACCTGCGCGGCAACCGGATCCGCACGCTCCCCCACTGGCTGCCGGAATGGCCGGCACTGGAGAAGCTGGACCTGCGCTGGAACGCCGTCGACGACGGCGCGCCGGCGCTGCGCGTGCTGCGGGCACGCGGGTGTGTGGTCCTCGCCTGACCGCCGACAGGCCGGATGACCGTGGTCAGGTCAGATCGAACTCGCCGTCGCGGGCGCGGCGGACGAAGCCGCGCCACTCGCCGGGTCCGAAGACGACGGCCGGGCCATTGGGGCTGCGCCGGTCCCGCATGGCAATGAAGCCGTCGACGAAGGCGATCTGGACGTCGCCCATGCCCTGCCCGCTGGGCTGCCACTGGGCGTGCGTGAGATCCAGTTCGGGCTGCTTCTCGCCGGTGATCCGCTGCTCGGCGGTGGTGCTTTCGGCCACGTTTCCCGCTCCTCACCCGGTCGGCTCCGTCGGTCCGTGCCAGCCTAGCCACCGCGCCCGGCCACCGACAGGCCGCGACGGCGCGCCCGTCTCGCGCCCGTACCGGACCGGTCACGTCACGGGCGGCTCCGCGCCGACCAGCCACATCGAGAAGAACTGCGAGCCGCCCCCGTACGCGTGCCCCAACGCCCGCCGCGCTCCCGGTACTTGATGCTCGCCCGCCTGCCCGCGTACCTGGAGTGCCGCCTCAGCGAAGCGGAGCATGCCCGAGGCGCCGATCGGGTTGGTGGACAGGACACCGCCCGAAGGATTCACCGGGAGGTCACCGTCCAGTTCCGTCACGCCGGACTCGGTGAGCTTCCAGCCCCCGCCCTCCTCCGCGAAGCCCAGGTTCTCCAGCCACATCGGCTCGTACCAGCTGAACGGCACGTACATCTCGACCACGTCGATCTCCCGGCGCGGGTCGGTGATGCCGGCCTGCCGGTAGACGTCGGCGGCGCAGTCCCGGCCCGCGCGCGGCGAGACGGCGTCCTTGCCCGCGAAGAGCGTCGGCTCGCTGCGCATCGCGCCACCGTGCACCCACGCGGGCGGATGCGGCGCGCGCTCGGCACCGGCGCGCCCGGTGAGGACCATCGCACAGGCGCCGTCCGAGGAGGGGCAGGTCTCGGAGTACCGGACGGGGTCCCACAGCATCGGGGACGCCTGCACCTTCTCCAGAGTGAGGTCGTGCTCGTGCAGATGCGCGTACGGATTCTTGAGCGCGTTGCGGCGGTCCTTGTACGCGACGAGGGAACCGACCGTTTCGGGCGCGCCGGTGCGCCGGATGTACGCGCGGACGTGCGGGGCGAAGAAGCCGCCCGCGCCGGCCAGCAGCGGCTGCTGGAAGGGGACGGGCAGGGAGAGGCCCCACATCGCGTTGGACTCGGACTGCTTCTCGAAGGCGAGGGTGAGGACGGTGCCGTGCACGCGTGCGGCGACGAGGTTGGCTGCTACAAGGGCGGTGGACCCGCCTACGGAGCCGGCGGTGTGCACCCGGAGCATGGGTTTGCCGACGGCGCCGAGCGCGTCGGCGAGGTACAGCTCCGGCATCATCACGCCCTCGAAGAAGTCCGGCGCCTTGCCGATCACCACGGCGTCGATGTCGGCCCAGGTCAGCCGGGCGTCCTCCAGGGCGCGCAGGGCGGCCTCGCGGACGAGTCCGGCGATCGACACGTCCTTGCGCGCTGCGGCGTGCCGGGTCTGGCCGATGCCGACGACGGCCACGGGCTCCTTGCCCGTGCCAGCGCTCTTGACGGCGCTCATGACGGCCTCACTCCCCTTCCAGGACGGCGACCAGGTTCTGTTGCAGGCACGGGCCGGAGGTGGCGTGCGCGAGGGCGCGCCGGGACTCGCCGCGCTGGATGCGGGCCGCTGCCTCGCCGATCCGAATAAGGCCCGCGGCCATCATGGGGTTGGCGGCGAGCGCGCCGCCCGAGGGGTTGACCGTCACGTCGTCGCCGAGCCGCAGGGCGCGGCGGAGCACGATCTCCTGGGAGGTGAAGGGCGCGTGCAGTTCCGCGGTGTCCACGGGGCGTTCGAACGCCCCGGCGCGCTCGGCGGCGAGCCGGGTGGACGGGGAGTCGGTGAGGTCGCGGACGCCGAGGGCGTGCGCTTCGATGCGGTGGTCGATGCCGCGTATCCAGGCGGGCCGGTCGCACAGCCCTCGGGCGGTGTCCCCGGCGGCGAGGAGCACGGCGGCGGCGCCGTCCCCGATGGGTGGGCAGTCGCCGCGCCTCAGGGGCGCCACGACGTGCTCGCCCATGGGGTGCTCACCGCGCAGCTGGGCGTGGGGGTTGGCGGCGGCGTCGGTACGGCTGCGGGCCGCGACCCCTGCCAGTACGCGTTCGTCCGCAGCGCCCGCGTCGAACAGGGCCTGCGCCTGGAGCGCGGCGAGCGCCACTGAGTCGGGCCACAGCGGCGCCATGTAGTACGGGTCGAGCTGGCGGGTGAGGACCTCGCGGAGGTCGCCGGGCGAGGACTTGCCGTAGGAGTAGACGAGCGCGGTGTCGGCCTCCCCGGTGAGGAGCTTCACCCACGCCTCGTACAGCGCCCAGGCGCCGTCCATCTCCACGTGCGACTCGGCGACCGGCGGCCAGGCCCCCACGCCGTCCAGCGCCATCGTGAAGGAGAAGGCGCGCCCGGCGAGGTAGTCGCTGGAGCCGGAGCAGACGAAGTCGATCTCACCGGCCTTCAGGGCGGCCTGGCCGAGCACGTCGTTGAGCACCGGCATCAGCATCTCCACCTCGGAGACCTCGGCGCTGTCGGGCACGTGGTCGGACTGTCCGAAGGCGACGATCGCCACGTCCGGACGGGGATGCGCGTCGAGCTGTCGCATCAGACCAGCTCCTTGTACGTGTCGTAGTCGGCGTCCGGCTCTCCGGTGGGGCGGTAGTGGTCGGGCCAGCGCTGCCCTTCCTTCCACACCGGCTCGACCCGCATCCCCATCCGGACCCGGTCGTACGGGATGCCGGCGACGCGGCCGTGGAGGGCGAGCCCTGCGCCGTCCAGGGCGATGTGCGCGTAGACGTAGGGCACTTCGATATCGAGCCCCTTGGCCTTGATGTTGACGACGCAGTAGGTGGTGACGGTGCCCTTCGGGCCCACCTCGACGCGTTCGCCGGTGGGGACGCCGCACGTAGGGCAGGCGCCGCGCGGCGGCACGTACACCTTGCGGCACTCGGGGCAGCGCTCGCCCACGATGCGCCGCTCGGCGAGCGCCTGTAGGTGGGCGGTCTGGGCGCGGCCGGGGCTGTACGTGTAGTCGAGGCGGGCGGGGAGGGTGACGACGGAGACGGCGTCGGCGAAGTCGCCGCTGTGGTCCCGGGGCGCGTCCCCGGGGGCGCCGTCGTACGGCTCGAAGCAGGCGATGTCGGTGATGGCCCCGGTGCGTTCCGCCGCCCACCGGATGCGCACCCGCATCCCGGTGGCGACGGCCTCCGCCGAGGGCGCGTCCAGGACGTGCAGCAGGGAGCTGCCGGTGCCGTCCAGCCGGACGAGCACCCACGCGAAGGGCCGGTCGAGGGGGTGTTTGCCGGTGGAGTGCAGATTCCACGCCCAGGTGGTGACGGTGCCGGTCTGTGCCACCTGGACCAGCTCGCGCAGTTCTTCAGCGGTGGCCGGGTCGTACTCGACGGGCGGCACGAGCACCGTGCCGTCGGTGGCGCGCACCCCGAGGACGGTGCGTTCGCGCAGCCCGGTGAGGAAGGCGCTCTGCACGGGGCCGAGGGAGCGGGTGAAGGGGAATTCGACGACGAGCGGGGCGGAGAGGGTCTCGGTGGTCACGGGCTGCTCCTCAGGTGCGCCGGTGGACGATCAGGCGCGCCGGTAGACGGGCGGGCGCTTCTCGGCGAAGGCTTTCGCGCCTTCCTTGGCGTCGTCGGTGCCGAAGACGGGCCAGCCGTGGGCCAGTTCGTGTGCCAGCCCGTCGGTCTCGGTCAGCTCCGCGGTCTCGTACACCGATGCCTTGACCGCCTCGACGGCGAGCGGCCCGCAGGCGTTGATCTGCTCGGCGATCTCCAGGGCCTTGGCGCGGGCGTCACCGTCGGGCACGACGTGGCCGATCAGCCCGATGCACTCGGCTTCGTGCGCGCTGTACGGGCGTCCGGTCAGCAGCATCTCCAGGGCGTGGGTGCGCGGGATCTGGCGGTGCAGCCGTACGGTCGAGCCGCCCAGGGGGAAGAGTCCGCGCCGCACTTCGAAGAGGCCGAAGGTGGCGCTCTCGCCCGCGACCCGGATGTCGGTGCCCTGCAGGATCTCCGTGCCGCCCGCGACGCAGGGGCCTTCGACGGCGGCGATGACGGGTTTGCGCGGCCGGTGGTGCCGCAGCAGCGCCTTCCAGTGCAGGTCGGGGTCGGCTTTCATACGGGCGCGGTGCGCGTCGTCGGCCATGCCGTCGCCGGCCAGCGCCTTGAGGTCCATGCCGGCGCAGAAGACGCCGCCCGCGCCGGTGAGGACGACGGACCTGATGTCGTCGTCGGCGTCGGCGGCCAGCCAGCCGTCGTAGAGGCCCACGAGCATGGCGGGCGAGAACGCGTTCTTCGCCTCGGGCCGGTTGAGCGTGAGTACCAGCGATGCCCCTACGCGCTCGGTGAGCACGTGTTCGGTGTCGCCCATGGGCGTCCTCCCGTCTCCGGAACGAGAACAGGTTGCAGGAGCGGCACGGCGACTTCAAGGGTTTCCTGACACTCAGTCAGTTTTCTTGGCCGGGGCTCTTCCCCCTTCCGCCCCCGGACGCTCTAATGAGCGCCGGACCAGCGGCCGCGCGATCAGGAGGAGACGTGGAGTACAACCTTGCCGACCTCTTCGAGTCGATCGTCGACGCGGTACCGGACCGCGAGGCGCTGGTGTACGCGGAGCACCCGGGCAGCGGCGCCGAACGCCGCCTGACCTACGCCGAGCTGGACGGGGCGGCCAACCGCCTCGCCCACCACCTCGCGGACTCCGGCGTACGCCCCGGCGACCACGTCGGCCTGCACCTCTACAACGGCGTCGAGTACCTCCAGACCCTCTACGCCTGCCTGAAGATCCGCGCCGTGCCCGTCAACGTCAACTACCGCTACGTCGAGGACGAGCTGGTCTACCTCTACCGCGACGCGGACCTGGTGGCGCTGGTCTTCGACGCGGAGTTCACCGGGCGGGTGGCGGCCGCCGCGCCCCGCGCGCCGGGCCTGCGCCACCTCGTACGGGTCGGCGCCCCGCCGCCCGGCGCCCCCGAACCGGCGCCCCGCCCGGTGTCCTTCACGGACGCGGAGGCGGCCGGTTCCCCCGGCCGCGGCTTCGGCCCGCGCAGCGCCGACGACCGCGTCATCATCTACACCGGCGGCACCACCGGCATGCCCAAGGGCGTGGTCTGGCGCCACGAGGACCTGTTCTTCTCCGGGACGGGCGGCGGCGCCCCCACCGGCGAACCGGTCTCCCGCCCCGAGGAGCTGGCCGAACGGGCCGCCGCGAGCGGCGAGGGCCTGGTCTTCTTCCCCGCTCCCCCGCTCATGCACGGCACCTCCACCCTCACCGCATTCATCGGCTTCCACTTCGGCCAGAAAGTGGTCGTTCACCGCAAGTACGTGCCCGAAGAGGTACTGCGGACGATCGAACGCGAGCGGGTCACCAGCGTCTCGGTCGTCGGCGACGCGATGCTGCGCCCGCTGACGGACGCCCTCGCCGGCCCCCTCAAGGGCACCGACTGTTCGTCCCTGTTCGCCGTCTCCAGCTCCGGCGCGATCCTCTCCGAGACCGTACGTACCCAGTTCAGCGCGCTCGTCCCGCACGCGATGCTGCTGAACAACTTCGGCTCCTCGGAGTCCGGCTTCAACGGCACCGCGACCGAGGACGCGGGCGCCGACGCCGGCTTCCGGCTCCGGGTCAACGGCCGTACGGCGGTGGTCGACCCGGTGACGCACGCTCCGGTGGTACCCGGTGAGCCCGGCCGCTTGGCGCAGCGCGGCCACGTGCCGCTGGGCTACTACAACGACCCGGCGAAGACCGCCGAGACGTTCTTCGAGGCGGACGGCGAGCGGTGGGTGCTGCTGGGCGACATGGCGACGGTCGACGCGGACGGCGTGGTCACCGTCCTCGGACGCGGTTCGCAGTGCATCAACTCCGGCGGCGAGAAGGTGTACCCGGAGGAGGTCGAGCAGGCGCTCAAGGCCCACCCGGACGTGTACGACGCGCTGGTCGCGGGCGTGCCGGACGACCGCTGGGGCAGCCGGGTGGCGGCCGTGGTGCAGCTGCGGCCGGGCGCCGGGCCGGTGGACCTGGCCGCCGTCCAGGCCCACTGCCGCACCCGGCTGGCCGGTTACAAGATCCCCCGCACGGTCGTGGTCACCGACCGCATCCAGCGCTCCCCCAGCGGCAAGGCGGACTACCGCTGGGCGAAGCGGGTGGCGGCCGAGGGCTGAGTCCCTCTCTCCGAAAGCACCGCTGCCGTCGGGCGCAGCCCGAATGCCACCAGCCCGGCGGCCACCACCAGGAAGCCCGCGAGCACCACGAACCCGGTGAGCCGCGTGCCCGTCACATCGGTCAGCCAGCCGACCAGGTACGGCCCGGCGAAGCCGCCCAGATCACCGAGCGCGTTGACCAGCCCCATGGCCACCGCGACCACCTCGAACCGCAGCAGCTCACCGGGAACCGCCCAGAACAGCCCGTACGGCGCGTACACCGCCGCGGCCGTCACACACAGCAGCACCATCCGCAGGAAGCCGCCGTCCACCACCTGGCCGAGCAGCAGCGCGACGACGCCGACCACGAGGGACCCGGCGACCGCGGCACGCCACCGCCGAGTACGGTCCGACCAGGCGGCATTGCCGACCATGACGACGAGCGCGAGCGCGAACGGAATCGCCGTGAGCAGCCCCACCTCCGTCGACGAGCCGCCGTGCGTCAGCTCCGGCCTCGGGGAACATCGGTACAGCCGTTGACGCTGAGAACGATCATGGTCAGCCAGCACACCGGTTGAGGGCCCGCCGGGGTTCGCGGAAAGATCGCCGGGCGGGTAGCGGCGCTGGCTACGGTCCCCTCGTGCCGGTGGAGTTTCTGACTGATGAGCAGGCCGAGGCGTACGGGAAGTTCGCCGAGGAGCCGACCCGCCCCGGCTGGAGCGATTCTTCTTCCTGGACGATGTGGACCGGGATCTGATCTCGCTACGGCGCTCAAAGCATCACCAGCTCGGCTTCGCCCTACAGATGTGCACCGTGCGCTACATCGGTCGGTTCCTCCCCAACGATCCGCTCGATCCGCTCGATGCGCCGTGGCCGGTGGTCGAGCATCTGGCCGCGCAGCTCGGCATCGAGGACGCGTCGGTGGTGAAGCGGTACACCGAGCGGCCCAAGACGGCCTACGAGCACGCGTGGGAGATCCGGGACGCCTAGGAGTACCGCGAGTACGAGGACGCGGAGTGGTTCCGGCGGTTTCGCGCGTTCGTGCACGGGCGGGCGTGGACGCACGCCGAGGGGCCGGTGGCGCTGTTCAACCAGGCAGTGGGCTGGCTGCGCCGTCACCGGGTGCTGCTGCCGGGGGTGAGCGTGCTGGCCCGTCACCGGGTGCTGCTGCCGGGGGGGGGTGAGCGTGCCGGCCCGGCAGGTGTCGGAGGCCCGGAAGGTCGCGGAGGCCCGGAAGGTTGTGGAGGCCCGGAAGGTTGTGGAGAAGCGGCTGCACGCCACGGTCGCGGGTGCCGCCCGCCGCGCCGAACCGGCGTTGCCGGGTGAGTTGGTGGCGACGCTCAAGACGCCGGAGGGGTCGCGGTTCTCGGAGCTGGAGCGGCTGCACCGGCCGCCGACGCGGACGACCGGGACGGCGTTCGCGGAGTACGGGCGGATCGTGAAGACCGAGCACCTGCTGCGCGTGGTCGACCCGGTGGACGACACCTACCGCCGGCAGATGAAACCGCCAGCTCACCGTGCAGGAGTCCCGCCACAAGCTCGCCCGCGACGTGTGCCCCGGCAAGCGCGGCACCATCCACCAGGCGTACCGGGACGGGATGGAGGACCAGCTCGGCGCGCTCGGCCTGGTCCTCAACGCCATCGTGCAAGCACCGCAACCTGAACCTGCTCGGCCGCTACAGCTTCACGGCCTCGACCCCGGCCGTCGGCGCCCTGCGCCCGCTGCGCGACCCGGAGGCGTCGGAGCTGGACGAAGACGACGATGGGCAGGAGTGAGTATCAGGAGCCGATCGGATCAATCCGTGACGGGCAGGCACTCGGCGAGCAGAGCGACGACGTCACGCCAGGCTCGCTGTGCGTGCCGTGGGTGGTAGCCGACGCCGGGACGCACGGTGTGGTCGACCGGTGGATGGTGGAAGGCGTGAAGGGCTCCCCCGTAAACCACGAGGCGCCAGTCGACGCCCGCAGCCTCCATCTCTGCGGTGAACGCGTCCCGTTGGGCGGGCGGCATGATCGGGTCTTCCGACCCGACCCCGGCCCACACCGGGCAGCGAATGCGCGCCGCCTCGCCCGGTCGGCCCGTGGTGAGTGCGTTGACTGTCCCGATCGCGCGCAGGTTGACGCCGTCGCGCCCGAGTTCCAGCCCAATGGCGCCCCCGGTGCCGTAGCCGATGGCGGCGATCCGGTCGGGGTCGGTCCGCGGTTCGGTGCGCAACACGTCGAGCGCCGCGTGGCCGATGCCTCGCATCCGGTCGGGGTCGGCGAGCAGTGGCATGCAACGGGCCAGCATCTCCTCGGGGTCGCCCAAATAGCGCCCACCGTGAAGGTCGAAGGCCAGCGCTACATATCCCAGCTCGGCGAGAGCATCGGCCCTGCGGCGCTCGACGTCGCTGAGCCCCGTGCCCTCTGGTCCGAGCAGCACTGCGGGCCGGCGGTCGACACCGGCCGGGAGCGCGAGATGCCCGGTCATCGTCAAACCGTCGGCCGGATACTCGACCGTACGCGTCGTAATCGTTGTCATGCGACTGGACGGTAATGACCGTTGCGCCCGCTCGGGGTGGTGTTCACCGATGGCAGACAGCAGTCTGTCCCGACTACAACACCCGGACGCGTCGCCCTCCTGTCGGCAAACGATCGTTTAAAGACAGGGCGGCCGGACGTCCAATGAACCCGTGGATTTCCGGGATCGGTAGGGCCCGAATCCCATCAGATCCGATGGTGATTGCTGACAGGGTTTGACGACAAGCAAGGTCCAATCCTCCGCGTGAAAGGGCACTCCGGGTGGCGAACCTCGTCTACAAGCGGGGCTCGACCGACCAGCAGTCCACCGCCCGCCAGGACCTCGCCCTGGACGAGGCCGGGATCGAGGACACGGTCGTCTTCGAGGAAGACCCCGGCACCTCCAGCCGCCTCCATCCGCTCCAACGCCCGAAGTTCCGCGAACTGCTCACCTACGCGCGGCCCGGCGACACCGTGCACATCTCCGAGATGTTCCGCCTCGTACGCAGCAATCAGCACATCCTCGACGTGCTCGACGTCCTCCACCGCGACCGCCTGGCCCTGCGCATCCACGACGGAGCGTTCTCCGCGATGGACCTCACCGCCCGCCACCCGCGCACAGGCGAGTTGCTGTCCACCGTGAAGTTCGTGGTGCAGACCCTCGCGGCCGCCGGCGAACTCCAACGCGACCTCCAGCGCGAGCTGACCTACGACGGACTGCGCGCCGCCGAGGCCCAGGGCAGCAAGGGCGGCCGCCGCCCCGCCGTGGCGGCCGAAACAACCGGCGCCGTGCGCACCGCGTATCTGGAAGGCCGCTCCATCGCCGCCCTCGCCCGCGACCATGGCGCCATCCGCGGCGCCATCCGCACGGCTGTCGCCGACCTCCTGCCCGAGCACACGGCCGCCGACCCGGACGCCCCCGCCCCAGAACTACCGGTCACCCTCGACATGCCGGGCAAGGTCGCCGACTTCCTCCGTGCCGTCGACCTGGAGCCCGCAGAGCGGGCCGCGCTCGACCAAGGGACAACCGTTCGGCGCGGCCAGGGCTACACCCTGCGCCTCACCTCCGTCCCGGCCGTGCACCGTCACCTCCTCACCCGCTGCCAACCGAAGCCACCGGCCCGGCAAAGCCACGGATCACGCCTCGCGGTCAGGCTCGGTGGGCGTACGACGTGAGGCGGTCGGCGAGCGCGATGACGAGGGCGCGGAGTTCTTCGGGGCGCTCGATGACGAACGGCCGGTCGAGTGAGGCGAGTACTGGAGGCAACCAGTCGAGCCGCTCCGCCCGTAGCTCGACGCGCAGCCAGTGCTCAGCCGCCGGATCCTGGCCGGCCGCGGGCTCGTGCTCCTCCAGGTTCGCGACGCTGGCGGGGAGGCGGGCGCGGATCTGCTCGACTGTCCCGTGGATCCGCAACGTGACCTGATGCCGGTACTCGGCAGTGGCGAACCCTGACAACACGCGCTGTGCCGGACCGGGACCCACGGGCGCTTCGAATGAGCCGGGCAGGGCCCTCGCGGCTGCGATGCGATCGAGCCGGAAGGTTCGGTCCTCGCCGACCTGGGCGTCCTTGCCCGTCACGTACCACCGGCCCGCATGGGCGACGATCCCGTACGCGTGCAGTGTGCGTTCGCTGCGCCGTCCGCCGCGGTCGGTGTAGCGGATCGAGACCGGTCGGCGGTGGCGCACCGCATCGGCGATGGTGAGCAGGAGCCCGGCGTCCGGGTGGTCCAACTCGCCGGGCTGATCCGTGAAGGCGAGAGCTTCCAGGAGTGCGTCGAGCCGGCGGGCGATGTGCTTGGGCAGCACCCGCCGGATCTTCGCTGATGCCGTCTCGTTCGCCGTGCGCTCCGTCATCGTCAGCTCTGCCCGGCGACCGGCGACCAGGCCGAGCAGCACGGCCAGCGCCTCGTCGTCGCTGAGCATGAGCGGAGGCAAGCGGTACCCGGGAGCCAGCCGGTACCCGCCGTAGCGGCCGCGCACCGACTCCACGGGTACGTCCAGCTCGATCAGCTGGTCCACATACCGCCGCACAGTGCGCCCTTCGACGCCGAGACGGTCGGCGAGCTCGGCCACAGTCCGGGTGCCGCCCGACTGCAGCAGCTCCAGGAGTGTCAGCACGCGGCCGGTGGGTCGTGGCATGTTCGCAGCCTAACGCGAATACAGGACCGATTCTGTCCACTATTTCTCCTAGCCTGCGACTGCACGCCTCCAGCACAGCCAAGGAGATTCCCATGGACTTCGTCTCGATCCGCATCATCACCAGCGACGTCGCACGCCTCGTCGAGTTCTACGAGCGAGCTACGGGGATGCAGGCGATACGGGCCACCGAGGACTTCGCCGAGCTCAAGACCGCGGGCGCAACCCTCGCGATCGCCAGCACCCGCACGGTCCCCCTGTTCGCCCCGGGCTCTGCGCGCCCGGCGGACAACCACAGCGTGATCACCGAGTTCCTCGTCGACGACGTGGACCGCGTTCACCAGAACCTGACCGGCTTCGTCACCGACTTCGTCAACGAGCCCACCACGATGCCCTGGGGCAACCGGTCGCTGCTCTTCCGCGACCCCGACGGCAACCTCGTCAACTTCTTCACCCCCGTCACCCCGGAGGCCATCGAAAAGTTCGCACGCTGACGCCACGCACAGCCGCTCACGCGGGAGCCCCGAGACCCCAGGGCTCCCCGTGAACGCGGCCGCCGAATCCAGGAGCGCCACCAGCAGAGGACATCCGAAGGCACCGCTGACGAGACCAGGTCGTGTGCGGGGCTGCTCGCCCTGCGGCGAATACTGCAACTCTCGAATACCGACACTCCACCAGTGCCACCGCCGGCTCGCGTGGTCGAGCATCAGGCCGGACAGCGGCGCCATGATGATCGAGGACAGCGGCGGGCAGGCCATCCACAGCGCGTTGGCGCGGGCCCGCTCGCGCAGCGGGAACCAGGAGGCGAGCAGGATCAGTACGGCGGGCCACACGCCGCGCTCGAAGAAGCCGAGCGCGAAGCGCGCCACGTAGAACTGCTGGGCCAGCATGTACATGAGCGCGGCGACGGGGATCACGTACACCCAGCGCTTGGCCGGTGCCTGAGCCGGGATGGGTGCCGGGCCTGTCATGGGCGGGCCCCCGTGCCGTATGCGGCGCGGATGCGGTCGGTGAAGCGGCTGAAGTCCGCGGCGGCGCGGAAGGCGGCGGCCATGGTGCCGGGCGACGCCTTGCCGGTACCGGCGATGTCGAAGGCTGTGCCGTGATCGACGGAGGTACGCAGGATCGGCAGCCCGACCGTCACCGACACCGTGCCGTCGAAGTCGACGGTCTTGGCGGGGATGTGCCCCTGGTCATGGAAGTGCGACAGCACGCCGTCGTACCGCCCTTCCAGCCCCTGGTGGAAGACCGAGTCGGCGGGGATCGGCCCGTACACGCCGTGTCCCTCGGCGGCGGCCTTCTCGACGGCGGGCCGCAGCGCGGTGATCTCCTCGTCGCCGAAGTGGCCGCCTTCGCCGCCGTGCGGGTTGATCGCGGCGACGGCGAGCCGGGGCTCGTCGTGGCCGAAGACGCGCAGCGCGGTGACGGCGTGCCGGATGCTGTCCGCGACCCGTTCCTCGGTGATCTGGTCCAGGGCCTTGCGCAGCGCGACGTGCCGGGTGGTGAAGAAGATCTTCAGCCCGCGCACCACGAACATGGTGTCGAAGTGTGCCGCGCCGGTCAGCTCGCCGAGCATCTCGGTGTGCCCCAGGTGCTGCGAACCCGCCGCCCAGATGGCCTCTTTGTTGATCGGCGCGGTGACGATCCCGTCGACCTCGCCGTCGAGCGCGACGCGGGTCGCCGTCTCGATCGCCGCGACGGCCGACCGCCCGGCCTCGGCGCTGACCTTGCCCCACTCCAGGTCCCCGGTGACGATCCCGAGGTCGAGCACGTCGATGCTCCCCGGCTCGAAGCGGGCCTCGCCGGGCGCGCCGATCGCGTTGACCCGCACGCCGTCCAGCCCGCAGACGGCGACAGCACGCCGCAGCACGGCGGCGTCCCCGACGGCGATCCCGCGCCCGACGGCCGCGGTGCCCGGATCGGCGAGCGTACGGGCAACGATCTCGGGCCCGATACCGGCGGGATCGCCGAGGGTGACGGCGAGTACGGGAAGCGGGGAGGTAGCGGCAGAAGCGCTCATGAAGGTGACCTCACAGCTGGGTACGGGTGACTACGAGCGACCAACAAGCGCGTGTCCGAGCACGGAAAGTTACTGCGCCGCGACTTCCGGGTAAGTCCGGGATGGGGACCTGCCACCGCGCGCATTCGGGCGCAGCGCTCCGTTCGATTCCCTCCCCCGCCCCACCCCCCGCTCCCACCCCCGCAGCGCATCGCGCGTACAGGCCACGCGGAGGTGGTCGAGGCAGTCGCGGGCCGCGTCCGGGCCGCCGATGAGGCCACCCTTCGTGGCGAAGTGCAGGCCGTCGTGCGGCCCGCCGACGAGGTGCCCCGCGACGGCGAGCGGCAGCACCTCGGCCTCGATGGCGAACCCCTCCGCACCCAGTGCGGCGGTCACGGACGCCGCGACGTCGCCGCCCGACGCGTACAGCCCGCCCGGCCGCAGTTCGGTGACCGCGTGCCGGGCGATCTCGGACAGGGCGTGGAGGATGCGTTCGGCGGCGCGTGCGTGCGGCACAGGGCGCGTGGAGCCGGTCGCGACCCGTACTCCGAGTACGGTCGCCCCCTCGTCGGCCGCGGCCCGCAACGCGCGCAGCACCGCTGCGGGTTCGGGATGCTCGGGGTCGAGCTCTACCCAGACGGCTCCCAGTTCCGAGGCGGCGCGGTCGAGCTGTTCGCCGGTGCGCTCGGTGATGCTGCCGACCACGGCGAGGACGCGCGGCGACTCGGCGCCCTGCGGCCGGATGCCGAGCGCGGTGCTGTACGCGGCGCCGAACGGACCCGAGTCCAGTACCGCCCACCGCACTCCGTCCTCGGCGGCGACCCTGGCCGCGGCCGCGGCGATCGTCTGCAGATGGGCGTTCTCCGTGGCGTCGCCGATCACGATGTCGGCGGTGGCCGTGCGCAGCGCCGCGACGACCCGTTCGATGCCCGCCTCGACGACGTCCAGCGGGAGCTCGGCCGTGGTCCGCGCGGTCTGCTCGCCGAGCAGCGCGGCCACGCGGGAGTGCCGTACGGGGTCGAAGGGGTCGCGGGCCACGGCGGTACGGGTGAGCGGCACGCCGTCGACGAGGTGCAGTCCGCCGACGGTGGTCCGGCCGGCGTCGGGGAAGGCGGGGACGGCGAGGACGCGGGTGGGAGCAGTGCGGGTCGGTTCCGGCTGCTCGCCGGCCGCGGCCGCCAGGGCATCGAGTACCGCGTCCAGCTCCCGGCCCGGATTGCCGCGCAGCGTGGTGTCCACCCGCTTGACGACGAGCGGGACCGGCCCGGCAGCCGCGACCACCGCCCGTACCGCGTCGTACGCGCGTCCCGCCGGCCAGTGCCGTGAACCGGTGTTGACGACGAGGACGTCGGCGCGGCCGGCGAAGCGGCGTACCTGGTCCGGTGTGCTGACGGTGACCGCGCGCAGCCCCAGCCTGGCGTACAGCGCGCCGGTGGCGTTGCTCCCGGTGAGATCGTCTCCGACGACGAGGACCTGCGGCACGGCACCTCCCGAAGCGAGCGAACCGCGCATCCCGAGATGCGCGTTTGCGTCACTTCAGCCTTGGCCATCGGATGCGGGCGCGTCAATACGCGTGCACCGCCGAGACGTTCCAGCGCTCCTCTTCGTATGCCGCGAGCGCCGCGTCGTCGGCCGTGGTCATCAGTCCGGTACCGGGAGGCATCGCCGCCCAGTAGGGGAAGGCGGGCACGGCGGTACGGGATCCCGCTCTCTCGCCCCCCGAAGGCGCGCTGCCGAGCTTGGAGTGATCGGCGAGGACCCACGCGGCCCGCGCGCACTCGGCCATCGCCTCCTTCAGCGCGGCCTGTTCGTGGTCGGGGCAGTTGACGCCGCGCCGCGCGTCCAGCCCGTCGACGCCGAGGAAGACCAGGTCCGGCGTGATACCGCGCAGTTCGCGCAGCGTACGGGCGCCCAGCAGCGCCTCGTTGGGCCGGCGCAGCCGCCCGCCCAGGACGACCAGCTCCACGTCCGCGTCGGCCAGTTCGAGCAGCGTGGAGAGCCCGTTCGTGACCAGCGTGACGTCGGTGCGGTCGCGCAGCTCGTGCGCGACCCCCGCGACGGTCGTCCCCGCGTCCAGCAGCACGACGTCGCCCGGCCGCACCAGCTCAGCCGCCGCCCGCGCGATCGCGGCCTTCTCGGCGCGCTGCCCGCCTTCCTTGTCGCGCCAGGACCGCTCCGGGAGGTGGTGGTCGACTGCCCCGCCGTACGTACGCGTGATGCGCCCCCGGTCCGCGAGACTGGCCAGGTCCCTCCGTACGGTCGACAGCGAAACGCCGAACTCGGCCGCCAGCCGGTGCACGCTCACGTCCCCGGCCCCCAGCAGCTCCACCATCCGCCGCCGTCGCTCCCGCGTCCCCGCCCGCTCCCCGTTCGTCAACTGCCCCTCCAGTACGGTCGCCCTGACCCGAAGTTGCGCACATCGCGCAAGTCGAGCCTAGCAACACGGAGAGCGCCTCTCCCCGGGCGAGGAGGCAAGGAGCTGCGCCGGAATGGCGGCTCGGTTACGTCAGCGGCACAACTCGTCGAGGTCGTCGGCGAAGCCCGGGAACTCGGCCCGGGCTTCGGCGATGATTTCCCGGGCGGACCGGCGCGGGGTGGTGGCGTGCCGGCCGGCGAGTTCGGTCAGGGACACGTCCGGGCGCGCCTCGCGCTCGTCGTACACCGCGGCCTCCATCGGTCCGAAGCCGTCGGCAAGCACCCACAGAAAGTCGGACAGGCACCCGGCCACCACGCCGCACTCGCCCTCCGAGCCCATGAACACCACCGGCTGTTCGTCGAGCGACCGCCCCGGCCGTGCGTACCAGATCGCGGCGAGACCGCCGGTGCCGTCCTGCCCGAAGATCCGGTAGGCGCCGCCGTCGAGCTCATGGTTGCCGGTCCAGTGCCGGAGCCAGTCGGTGGTCTCCTCGGCGGAGTCGAAGGCGTCGTACGGCTCGAAGTCGACGCCCTCGTCGTCGTTGTCGCCGAACTCGAACTCCACTCGCGCCACCTCGGCCAGGGCGGGCGGCAAGCGGCGGTCGTCGTCGGGCGTCGTCCCGATCGGCGCGTTCAACTCGTTCAACTCGTTCAATTCGTTCAACTCGCGCAACTCATCAACTCGTGCAACTCGCGCAATTCATTCGGCTCATTCGGCACGTTCGGCTCGTTCGGCTCGTTCACTTGGAGAAAGGGGCAGGGGGCCTATCCGCAGACGGAGCGCACGGCGCGTGCCAGTGCTGTCGTGTGGAGCAGGTCCAGGTGTTCGTCCCGTACGACATGTGCCGAGGCGACTGTCAGGACGGGGGTGCAGGACGGGGACGTGCGC
The DNA here is from genome assembly GCF_040301705.1 of Streptomyces sp. NPDC000151. Classification (NCBI taxonomy): domain Bacteria; kingdom Bacillati; phylum Actinomycetota; class Actinomycetes; order Kitasatosporales; family Streptomycetaceae; genus Streptomyces; species Streptomyces sp. NPDC000151. The sequence goes on from NZ_JBEPFC010000090.1 coordinate 29,029, forward strand.
GCGGCCGGGGAGTCGGCGATGGCGCGTACGAGGCCCTCGTTGATGCGGTTGATCTCCTTGCGGACCTCGTTGAGGTCGGGGCGGGTGGTGGGGGCCTGGGTGGGGTCGGCGGTCCAGCGGCGGTGCAGAGCGCGCTGCACGATCTTGTTCGCCTCGATCTGGTCGCGGAAGACGGCCACCGTGCGGTCGGGGTCGGCACCCAGTTCGCGCGCCCGCTGGGCCACCGCGTCGAGCACCTGTTGCTCTCGCGCCGGGTCGTCGATGGGGCTGCCGGTGCCCCACTTCGCGGCCGCGACGAGGTCCGCGGTGGCCAGCCGCTCGGCGGACAGCGCGGCGATCGGGCGCAGCGCGGCGTACGGGCCCGGGTGCGC
>NZ_JBEPFC010000091.1:0-28800 GCF_040301705.1 Streptomyces sp. NPDC000151
TCCTAAGGTCAACCCACGAAAACACCCCCCCCGCGCGCCCCCCCCCCCCGACTCGGGAGGGCCGGTGGTGCTCAGGCTTCCCGGGAGTTCTTGGGCCGGCGGTGCCGCCCGGCGCTGGACGCGGCCGCGTCCTCGCTCGCTGCCGGGCCACGGTGCTTGCCGGAGCCTGCGGCCGTGGCGGCCTGGGCGGAGGACCCTTGCGGGCGCGCCTGGGTCGTGTCGGTTCGGGCTTCGGACATGGAAAGTGTCACTCCGTCAGATCGCTTACAGGTGTACGCGTCGGGACCGCCGCGGCATCACCGTCGGTGGCCGGGTCAACCGGCTGCGTAGCCCCCTTCCGAATTCTAACGGGGCGTACTTTTTCGCTCTACCGGGCCTCCCGGGCCGCCAGTGGCGCCTGCTGCAGCGGTACTGGCCTGCACGGTTGGGGATGCGCCCCGCTTGCGTACGGTTCCCGCGCGGTGGGGTCCGATTGTGCGGATGTTGTGCAGTCGTTCGGATATCCGGCGGGGGTCGTGCGGATTACGGAAGTCGGCGGCAAAGCGGACGAGGTGTCCCAGGGGAGACGCGTCAGGCGTTGCGAATGCGACGCGGGGGCCGCTGCCGGCACCGGTACGGGGAGCGCGGGAGACGGGGGCGCGGCGCCCGGAGGTGCCGTGACCGCAGCGTCCCAGGGGACGCTCACCCGGGCCACGCCGCACGGGGTGGCCGGCGTCGCGTACGGCAGCCGCAGCTCGCCGTCCGGCGTCCACCGGCCCGTACCGGCGAGCCAGCCCGCGGGCGCGGCCGGCCGGCCCAGCCGCTTCGCCGCGGGCCGCCACGTGGCGAGCCAGGTACCGGCCGCCGCGTCCACCCGGAACGCCACCGCGCAGCTCTCCGGGGTCAGCACCTGTCCCGGCTGCACGGCGAACGGCGTCAGCGCGGCGTCCGCCGAGCGCAGCGCTTCGGGGAACCGCACCGGCAGCGTGCTGCCCAGTACGCCCCAGCCCATCCGGTCGTACCCGGGTGCGTCCGACCGCAGCAGGATCAGCCCGCTGTCGGGGTCGGCCAGCAGCAGCCGGTCGTTGCTCCGCTCCGCGATCTGCAGCAGCGGGCTGACCTCGCCGCCCCGGCCGAGGTCGACCACCACCGTCTTGGTAAGGCCGTCCAGCTCGCGGTCCAGGGCCAGCAGCCGGCCCTCCTTGTCCAGCCAGGCGCCGCCGGTGCAGCGGCCCGGCACCAGGGCGATCCGCTGCGGCCCCTCGCCCCCGCCGTGCAGCAGCCAGACCGCGGTGGCCCGGCGCGCGCCGTCGCCGCCCACGGGGGCGAGCGCGTGGGCCGCAGTGCCGCAGGGGGCGGGCGGCAGCAGCGTCAGCTCCTCGGTCTCCACGGCGCCCAGCGGGAGTTCGCCGGTGCCCGGGCCCGTGGGGTACAGGAGGGCGACCGTGCAGTGGCCTTCCGTGCGGCGCAGGATCAGCACCCGGCCGTCGGTGAGCGGCAGCAGCGCGCTGTCCGGCTGCTCGGGGCGGCGGCCGGGGAGCGGCACCGCGTACGGCTCGCAGCCGTCCAGCGTCCAGCGCTCGGGGTACCAGCCGCCGCCCGGCCCCTGGGTGAGCCGCGCGGCGTACGAACCGTCGGCGGCGAGCGTCAGCGCGGCGGGGCGGTGGGGCAGTCCGGTGAGCCCCCGGAGCCCGGGGAGCTCGGGGGGTCCGGGAGCGGCGGTCTCCGTGACGTCCTCGGTGTTCCCGTCGGTTCCAACGCCCTCGATTGCACAGGCAGTCATGGAATGGTCACCTCCAGTCACGACTGAAGCTAGTTTTCGCACTTCGTGTCGATCAACGCGTGATGGACCACTTCACGCGTATGAGTGGCCGTTGTCCGATTCGCCTGCGAGCGGTGTGGCGGATGTGCCAGCCGGGTCGCTCCGCGCCGGGTCCGCGCGGCGTCCGGTGGCGGTCCGCCAGGGGTGCGCCGGGTGCCTGCCCAGGTGCGCCCGGCATCCTGGGGCCACCGCGGCTGGGCGTTCCGCCGGGGCTGGGAGGTAACCTTCCACCCGTGCCCGCACTGTCTGAAGTCCTCTCCGCCCTCGACGCCCTGTGGCCCGCCGAGCGGGCAGAGGCGTGGGACGCCGTCGGCACCGTCTGCGGCGACCCCGAAGCGCCCGTACAGCGCGTGCTCTTCGCCGTCGACCCCGTACAGGAGATCGTCGACGAAGCCGTGCAGCTCGGCGCCGACCTGCTCGTCACCCACCACCCGCTCTACCTGCGCGGGACGACGACGGTCGCGGCGTCCACCTTCAAGGGCAAGGCCGTCCACACGCTGATCAAGAACGACATCGCCCTGCACGTCGCGCACACCAATGCCGACACCGCCGATCCCGGCGTCTCCGACGCCCTCGCCGGTGCCCTGGACCTGCGCGTGCTGCGCCCTCTGGTGCCGGACGCGAGCGACCCGGCGGGCCGCCGCGGCCTCGGCCGGGTGTGCGAGCTGACCCACCCGATGAGCCTCGCGGAGTTCGCCCGGTACGCCGCCGAGCGGCTGCCGGCCACCGCGCAGGGCATCCGCGCCGCCGGCGACCCCGACCGCACCGTCCGTACGGTCGCGGTGTCCGGCGGCTCCGGTGACAGCCTCTTCGACGATGTGCGCGCGGCGGGCGTGGATGCCTTCCTCACCGCCGACCTGCGCCACCACCCGGCCTCCGAGGCCACCCAGAAGAGCCCGCTCGGGCTGCTGGACGCCGCGCACTGGGCCACCGAGTGGCCGTGGTGCGAGCAGGCGGCCGCGCAGCTCGACGAGATCTCCGACCGGCACGGCTGGGACCTGCGTACGCACGTCTCCCGTACGGTCACCGACCCCTGGACCGCCCACGCGGCGTCCTCCCGGACCACCACCGACTCACCAGGAGCCCCCAACTGAACGCCGCGCCCGCAGACCAGATCCGCCTTCTGAACGTCCAGTCCCTGGACCTCCGGCTCACCCAGCTGGCGCACAAGCGCAACAACCTCCCCGAGCTGGCCGAGCTCCAGACCTTGGAGAGCGACCTCACCCAGCAGCGCGACCTGCTCGTCGCCTCGCAGACCGAGGAGAGCGACACCGCCCGCGAGCAGACCAAGGCCGAGCAGGACGTGGACCAGGTGCGCCAGCGCGCGGCCCGCGACCAGCAGCGCCTGGACTCCGGCGCGGTCACCTCGCCCAAGGACCTGGAGAACCTCCAGCGCGAGATCACCTCGCTCGCCAAGCGCCAGGGCGACCTGGAGGACGTCGTCCTGGAGGTCATGGAGCGCCGCGAGGCCGCGCAGGAGCGCGTCACCGAGCTGACCGGGCGGGTGGAGGCCATCCAGGCCAAGGTCGCCGACGCGGTCGCCCGTCGGGACGCCGCCTTCGCCGAGATCGACGAGGAGGCCGCCACGGTCACCAAGGAGCGCGCGCTGACCGTCGCCGACATCCCCGACGACCTGCTCAAGCTGTACGACCGGCTGCGCGCGAAGCAGGGCGGCGTCGGTGCCGCCCGGCTCTTCCAGCGCCGCTGCGAGGGCTGCCGCCTGGAGCTGGACATCACCGAGCTGAACGACGTGCGGGCCGCGGCGCCCGACCAGGTCGTGCGCTGCGAGAACTGCAGCCGCATCCTGGTCCGCACGCCGGACTCCGGCCTGTAAGTCCGATGGCGCGGACGTTCATCGTCGAGGCGGACGGCGGGTCGCGGGGCAATCCCGGGCCCGCCGGGTACGGCGCCGTCGTCCTCGACCCCGAGACCGGCGAGACGCTGGCCGAGGCCGCCGAGTACCTCGGTACGGCCACGAACAATGTCGCCGAGTACCGGGGCCTGGTGGCCGGGCTGCGCGCCGCCCACGCGCTCGACCCGGAGGCGGAGATCAGAGTCCGGATGGACTCCAAGCTGGTCGTCGAGCAGATGTCCGGGCGCTGGAAGATCAAGCACCCGGACATGCAGCCGCTCGCGGCCACCGCCAAGGCGGTCTTCCCGCCCGAGCGGGTCACGTACGAGTGGATTCCGCGCGCGCAGAACAAGCACGCCGACCGTCTCGCCAACGAGGCGATGGACGCGGGCGCGGCGGGCCGCCAGTGGGAGCCGGGCGCGTCGCGCGCGGCGCTGGCGGTGGGTGCGCGGGAGCCCGCGGGCGCGACGGCTTCGGACACCGCGGTGGCGGATGCCGAGCTGCCCGCTGCCACGGCCGCCACCGCCGCGCCGTCGTCCGGCTGGGCCGCGCCCGCCGACCTCGGCGCGCCGACCACCTTCGTACTGCTGCGGCACGGCGAGACCGCGCTGACCCCGGAGAAGCGGTTCTCCGGGAGCGGTGGCTCGGACCCCGAACTCTCCGCCGCAGGGCGCCTGCAGGCACGCGAGGCCGCCGGCGCGCTCGCCGTACGGGGCACGGTCCAGGCGATCGTCAGCTCCCCGCTGCGCCGCTGCCGGGAGACCGCCGAGGCGATCGCGGCCCGGCTCGGCCTGGACGTCCGCATCGAGGACGGCCTGCGCGAGACGGACTTCGGCGCCTGGGAGGGGCTGACCTTCTCCGAGGTGCGCGACCGCTACCCGGACGACCTGAACGCCTGGCTCGCCTCGTCGAAGGCCGAACCGACCGGCGGCGGCGAGTCGTTCGCGGCCGTGGCGCGGCGGGTCGCGCAGGCGCGGGACCGGCTGCAGGCGCGGTACGCCGGGAAGACGGTCCTGCTCGTCACGCATGTGACGCCGGTCAAGACGCTGGTCCGGCTGGCGCTCGGCGCGCCGCCGGAGTCGCTGTTCCGCATGGAGCTGTCCGCGGCCTCGTTGTCGGCGATCGCGTACTACGGGGACGGCAACGCGTCGGTGCGGCTGCTGAACGATACGTCGCACCTGCGGTAGCGCTCGCGCTCCGAAGGGCCGACTCCGGCCACGGGGGAGGGCGGCGCGCTCGGCTGCCGACTGCCGCGCCGTCGTGGCCGGTCGCGCAGTTCCCCGCGCCCCTTACGGGCGCAGCGCTGCCGCCCCGGCCGCCAGCCCCTCCACCCGTGCCCAGTCCTTGGTCGCCAGTGCGTCCGCCGGCAGCATCCATGTGCCGCCCACGCACGCCACGTTCGGCAGCGCCAGGTACGACGGTGCGTTCGCCTCCTTGATGCCGCCCGTCGGGCAGAACCGGGCCTGGGGGAGCGGCGAGGCCAGCGACTTCAGGTACGCCGTGCCGCCCGCCGCCTCCGCCGGGAAGAACTTCATCTCCGTGATGCCCTCCTCCAGCAGCGTCACGACCTCGGACGTCGTCGAGACGCCCGGCAGGAACGGCACGCCGGAGTCCTTCATCGCGCCGAGCAGCCGGGGCGACCAGCCCGGGCTGACCAGGAAGCGGGCGCCCGCCGCGACGGTCTCCGTGACCTGCGCGGGCGTGATCACCGTGCCCGCGCCGACCACCGCGTCCGGGACCTCGGCCGCGATCGCCCGGATCGCGTCCAGCGCCGCGGGGGTGCGCAGCGTCACCTCGATCGCGGGCAGGCCGCCCGCGACGAGCGCACGGGCGAGCGGTACGGCGTCGGCGGCGTCCTCCAGGACGACGACCGGGATGACGGGGGCGAGCCCGAGGACGGAGCGCTCGGGGGAAGCGGCGGCGGAGGCGGAGGCAGCACTAGTCACGGGTTCATAGTGCGCCTCGTCCGCACTCTTCGCAACGAGCGTTGCACATGCTGCAATATTCTCAGAGCTCGGTGACGATCACGTCCAGCGCCCACGGCTTGCCGGCCTTGGCCGGGGGCTGCGCCTCGACCGCGTAACCCAGCTCGCCGAGCGCCTCCACGAGCTCCGCCGGACCGGCCGGCTCCAGCCCCGCCGAGAGCAGGTCCCGGACCAGCCGCCCCTTCGTCGCCTTGTTGAAGTGGCTGACCACGGACCGCTTCTCGACCCCGTTCACGATCCTGGACTGGAGCACCCGCACCGTCGCCGTCCGCTCGGCGACCTCGCCCTTCGGCTTCCACGCCGTCGCGTACGCCGCCGAACGCAGGTCCAGTACGAGCTGATCACCGGCCGCCGCGGGCAGCGCCTCCGCCATCGGGGCGCGCCAGTAGGCGCCGAGCGCGCCCAGGGCGGGCAGCTTCACGCCCATGGAGCAGCGGTACGAAGGGATCCGGTCGGCGACGCCCACCGCGCCCCACAGCCCGGAGAACACGAGCAGCGACCGCTCGGCCCGCCGCCGCGCCCCGGCGTCCAGCGTGGCCAGGTCCAGCGCGTCGTACAGCACGCCGGTGTAGATCTCGCCCGCCGGCCGCGTGCCGGCGGTGCGCAGCCCGGCGTTCTTCGCGACCTCGCCCTTCAGACCCTCGCTCAGCCCCAGTACCTCCTGCGCCTTGCCGGCGTCCGCCGCGCACAGCTCGACCAGCTCGGTCAGCACCGTCTCGCGGGCGGCCGTGAGGCCCGGCAGCGACAGCGCGGCCAGGTCCAGCGGGGCCGCGCCGTCCCGGCCTCCGGCCTTGCCTTCGGACGGCGGCAGCAGCGTGAGCACGGTCGTTCTCCTTACGGGGGTACGGGCACGGATGCGGGGCGCGCGCCTGGTACGCGGCCCCCGTGAACCCTATTCGGTCGCGTGCCGGCGCCGGACGGTGGCCGGGAGGGATTTGTCCTAGTCTCGGCTCCATGCCCCGTCGCCCGATGCGAGTGACCGACGAATCCCCGGCGGACACCGCCCTGCTGTGCGGCGCGCTGGAGGAGCTGCGGACCCGGACGGAGCTGCCCGCCGACTTCCCGCCCGAGGTCAGGGAGGAGGCGGCCCGCGCGGCGCGCGGCCCCCGGCTGCCGGCCGAGGACGCCACGGACCTGCCGCTCTTCACGCTCGACCCGCCCGGCTCGACCGACCTCGACCAGGCGATGTACCTCACGCGGCGGGAGCCCGGCGGCTTCCGCGTGTACTACGCCATCGCCGACGTGGCCGCGTTCGTCACCCCGGGGAGCGCGCTGGACAACGAAGCGCACCGCCGTGTGATGACCCTGTACTTCCCCGACGGGCGCGTCCCCCTGCACCCGCCCGTCCTCAGTGAGGGCGCCGCCAGCCTTCTCCCGGACCAGGACCGGCCCGCCGTCCTCTGGCGGCTCGATCTCGACGAGTACGGAGCGCTGGTCGCCACCGACGTCCGGCGGGTCGTCGTCCGCTCCCGTGCCCGGCTCGACTACGAAGGCGTGCAGCGCGCCATCGAGAGCGGCACCGCCGAGGAGCCGCTCTCGCTCCTCCGCGACATCGGGCAGCTGCGCGAGGAGCGCGAGCGGGCCCGCGGCGGCATCTCGCTGAACGTCCCCGAACAGGAGATCGTGCTGCGCGACGGCCGGTACCGCCTCGCCTACCGTGCCCCGCTGCCGGCCGACGGCTGGAACGCGCAGCTCTCGCTGCTCACGGGCATGGCGGCGGCCGACCTGATGCTCGACTCCGGGACCGGCATCCTGCGCACCCTGCCTGCCGCACCGGACGGCGCGGTCGGACGGCTGCGCCGTACCGCCCGCGCGCTGGGCGTCGACTGGCCGCACCACACCTCGTACGCGGAGCTGATCCGCGGCCTCGATCCGCACCGGAGCACGCACGCCGCGTTCCTCCAGGAGTGCACCGCCCTGCTGCGCGGCGCGGGCTACACGGTCTTCGACGGCTCCCCGCCCGACTCGGCGCACGCCCTGCACTCCGCGGTCGCCGCGCCGTACACGCACGCCACCGCGCCGCTGCGGCGCCTGGTGGACCGCTACGTCGCCGAGCTGTGCCTGGCAGCGGCGGCGGGGAAGCCGGTACCGGAGTGGGTACGCGCGGCGCTGCCCGCGCTGCCGGAGGAGATGGCGGCGGGCGGGCGGCGTGCCAACCGGGTCGAGCGGGAGTGCGTCGACCTGGTCGAGGCGGCCGTCCTGCACGACCGGATCGGCGAGCTCTTCGACGGCTACGTCGTCGACGTCCACGAGGAGCGGCCCCGCCAGGGCACCGTCCACCTCTGCGCCCCGGCCGTCGTCGGCCGCGTGGACGCCGCCCCCGAGGCCCCGCCACTGCCCCTGGGCCACCCGCTGCGGGTCCGCCTCACGGCCGCCTACCCGGGACGCGAGACGGTGCGCTTCGTACCGGCGTGAGCGGCCCGCCCGCTTTCCGGCACGGCGGCCAGCGCCTCCCGCAGTGCCGTCACCACCGCCCGCGCGTCATCCGCGTGGAAGCGGACGGTACGGACCTCCTCCGGCGGCCCCAGCAGCCGCCGTACGACCGTCACCGGCGCGGACAGCTCCAGCGTGACCGCGGTCTGTCCGGCGACGGCCGACTCCAGGACGCCGGCGGGCGGCCTGCCCTTCGGGAAGCGGAGGTCGCGGCGCACGGTGGCGATGCGGTCCAGCGGTATCGAGGCGTCGAGCCGCGCACCGTTCCGTATGCGCAGCGCGTCGGCGCTCACCAGGTGCGGCCGGGTGACCGCCACGGTGTGCAGCCCGAGCGCCATCAGGACCGTGTAGACGTCCAGCACGAGCATGATCGCGTGGACGAGCGGGAAGCCCGCGAGCAGGAAGGCGACGCCGACGGTCTCGACGAGGCACACGAAGGCGAAGCCGAGCACCAACGGGGCCTGCGCCCCCGCATACCCGAAGGCGCGCACACCACAGGCATCCCGCCCCGCGCCGTCCCGCCGCCGGACCACCCACAGCCCCAGGCTCGCCAGCCACCGCCCCTCATGGGCGAGCAGCAGGCGCGCCGCCCGGCGCCGGCTCACCGCGCACGCTCCACCATGAGCCGGATCGCCTGCTGGACGGCGGCGGCCTGGGCGGGCGCGAAGTGGGCGTAGAAGGCGGCCATCAGCGACCGGGCCGCCGCCGCGTCCTCGGTACCGGAGCCGGTACCGGCCATGGCCATGGCCTCGCGCGCATCGGCGCCGAGCTCGGCGACCACCGCGTCCGGCAGGCAGCCGATGATCTCCTGCGCGGCCCGCGTCACCCGCGGGTCGTCCACCTCGGCCTCCGCGAGCTCGTCCAGCAGCGCGTACACCTCGTACGCGCGGTCCATGGCCGCGGGCTCCATGAGCGCCGAACCGAGCAGGGAGGACAGCCTCTCGCGCTCCGCCACCCCGCCCATCGACTCGAACAGCGCCATCATCTCCCGCTCCTTGGCGGCCATCGCGGGCTCGGGCCCGGGGCGTGCGGCCGAGACGCGGGCCATCTTCCCGAAGACGTCCGCGAGTTCCTCGGACACGGGGCCCTCGGCGGGCAGGCCGCCGTGCTCCTCGGCGCGGTCCAGCAACGTACGCAGCCGCGCCCGCCGCTCGCGCAGCTCCGCCTCCTGCCGCGCCAGATCCGCGTCGAGCTCGGCGAGCACCTCCTCCAGCGCCCGTCCGGCGTCCTCGGCCAGTACGTCCCGTACCTCGTCAAGGCCGAGCCCCAGCTCGGTGAGGCGCCGCACCCGCGCCAGCAGCACGGCGTCGCGCAGCGCGTACTCCCGGTAGCCGTTGGCGCGGCGCTCGGGCTCGGGCAGCAGCCCGAGGTGGTGGTAGTGGCGCACGGTCCGGGTGGTGACCCCGGCCAGCGTCGCGAGCTCTCCGATCCTCATGCGGTCCAGTAGAAACGTTGACGCTGCGACAAGGTCAAGGACGAGCCGCCGCGGCGTACGGGTACCATGGTCGGCACGGCGGACGAGCCGGCCGGGCGGTCGCGTGGGGGTCTTCGGACCTCACCGAGGAACGTCCGGGCTCCACAGGGCAGGGTGGTGGGTAACGCCCACCCGGGGTGACCCGCGGGACAGTGCCACAGAAAGCAGACCGCCGGTGCCGCAAGGCGCCGGTAAGGGTGAAACGGTGGTGTAAGAGACCACCAGCCTCCGAGGTGACTCGGAGGGCTAGGTAAACCCCACCTGGAGCAAGGTCAAAAGGGGCCGTCGGCTGACGGCCCTGCGCGGATGTTCGAGGGCTGCCCGCCCGAGTCCGCGGGTGGACCGCACGAGGCTGCCGGCAACGGCAGTCCTAGATGGATGGCCGCCTCCCCGCGGCCCGCAAGGGCCACGGGAGACAAAACCCGGCGTACAGGCCGACTCGTCCGCCCCCACACTTCCGGCGCCCGGCAGGCGCCTTGCCGCCGATCACCCGACGGCCGAGCGGCTCAGCGACCAGCGCGATCAAAGCGATCAAAGCGTCCTGAGCATCCTCCGCAATTCGCTTTTGCTCCCTCCCGTGACTCCTGCCATGGCGTAATTCGCCGCGACCGCGACCGTGACCGTGACCGGGCTCATGAGGGCAAGAATCACGAAATTCCAGCGCCTCATCACCATGATCACGACGACTGCGGTCACAACGGACAGAAGTGTCATCAAGTCCATCAAGTACTACTTGGCGCCTGTGAATATTCTGTGCATGTGCCGTAACGGGTGTAATGGAAATGGAGGAATATCGGGTGGCGCAGAAAGCAAAAAAGGGGGAGTGCGGGTGGGGTCGGCCTGGATCGGCCGACACCACCCTCACCCCCCGTCGCTGCGCGCAGGCAGGCTCTGCCGCGGCAGGCGCCGGCTTACTTGCCGAGCTCGAGGTCGAGGTTCTCGAAGGAGTCCGCAGCCTTCTCCAGGTACTGGGCCAGGCCGTCGAGACCCTCGTTGGTCTTCGACATGCCCTGCTTGAACTCCTCGAAGTCGTGACCGAACTTCTTCGACGCCTGCCGGGTGACGAAGCCCTTCTCGAGCAGGCCGTCGATGTAGGTCTTCAGGTCGTGAAGCTTCTCCTCGATGCGCTCCTTCTCGCGGTTCATCTTCTTCGCGGCGGCCCGCATGTCCTCATATGTGACATCAAGGTCTTTAGCCATGACGCTCCCCTTCCCGTTGACGACCGCGAGGTCCCCCTCCCGGCATACGCATGGCGCGCACCGGTTCGGCACGCGCCGTTGGGCACCCTAGTCGCTAGCCCTTACAGGTGCACATAAGTGCCGTCACGACCGACATTGAATCCCAGTAAATCGGGACGTTGTTGGGACATGGCGCCGGTACGCGACCGCTTTGCCGGGAAGATATTCTCTCCTTCGTAGAGAGGCATTTCGAGGAGGAGCTAAGTGCGTTTGAAGCTGACCGTCGTCGACCCCTATACGCACATCGGCAAAGACCTCGTCCTCGACGCCGACCCAGAGGCCCGTATCGACGCCGTCGCCCGGGAGTTGGCCGCCCGGGTGCGGGGCATGGGCGGCCCCGGCTCGCTCCCCGGACAGCCCGGCCCCGCGCTCTACGTCGACAACTACCACGTGGACCCCAACCACACCGTCGCCGGCTCCCCGCTGCGCGACGGCGCGGTGGTGAGCCTGGACGACCCCTCCGGCACGCTGCCCGGCGAGCAGTCCGGTGTCATCGAGGTCCGGGTGGCCGGCGGGCCCGACGCCGGCGCCGTGTACCGGCTCGGCATCGGCCGGTACGACATAGGCTCCGGCCCGAGCTGCCAAATAGTCATCAATGAGCCGGAGTTGCCCCAGCGTGCGATGACCCTCTACGTGGTCTCCGCTGACGACCTCCGGCTGGCCGTGCACGGCGGCAGACAGGGCGGCGAACAGTCGGGCGGGCAGCCCGGCCGGCCGGGTGCGGCGCCCGAGGGCAAGGAGCCCGCGCTCGAGGTGCGCGTCGACGGCAAGCCCCTCGATGGGCAGCAGCTGCCCGTCGGCTCCCAGCTCGCCATGGGCAACACCCTGCTCGACGTGGCCCCTTACACGCCCCCGGACGCGGCCCTGAAGTGGTCCGACGACGGCTCCGGGCTCGACTACAACCGCCCGCCGCGGCTGCGCCCGCCGGAGCGCACCACCACGTTCCGCCTGCCGGCGCCCCCGAAGGAGCACCAGGCCCGGCCGCTGCCCTGGCTGATGGCGCTGTCCCCGCTCGTCATGGCCGTCACCATGGCGATGGTGATGGGGCGCGCGACGTACCTGGTGATGGCGGTCTTCAGCCCGCTGATCATGATCGGCAACTACTTCTGGGACAAGAAGCACGGCCGCAAGTCGCACGCCAAGCAGGTCGAGGAGTACGAGGAGCACAAGGCCCGGATCGAGCGCGACGCGCAGGAGGCGCTGGCCCTGGAGCGCGGCGACCGCCTCCTCGACCACCCGGACCCCGGCACCATCTGGGCCAACGCCACCGGCCCCCGCACCCGTCTGTGGGAGCGCCGCCGCAGCGACGCCGACCACCTGCTGCTGCGGGTGGGCACCGGCCGGCTGCCCTCCGCCGTCGTCCTCGACGACCCCGAGCAGGACGACCACCGCCGCCAGGTCACCTGGGAGATCGCCGACACCCCCGTCGCCCTGCACCTCGGCCAGCTCGGTGTGATCGGCTTCGCGGGCCCCGACGACACCGCGCGCAGCCTGGCGCGGTGGACGGTGACCCAGGCGGCCGCCCTGCACAGCCCGCTGGATGTGCAGTTCTACGTACTCACCGAGGCGAACGCGCAGCCCAGCTGGGACTGGGTCCGCTGGCTGCCGCACGCCCGTCCGACGGCGCAGGACGCCAACGTCCTCATCGGGAACGACGCCGAGACCGTCGGCGCCCGCATCGGCGAACTCACCCAGATCCTCGAGGCCAGGCAGAAGGCCGCCCAGGAGAACCGCGGTCAGGTGGGCTTCGCCGACCCCGACATCGTCGTCGTCTGGGACGGCTCGCGCCGGCTGCGCTCGATGCCCGGCGTCGTACGGCTGCTGCAGGAAGGCCCGGCCGTATCGATGTACGCGATCTGCCTGGACGCCGAGGAGCGCTTCCTGCCGGGCGAGTGCAAGGGCATCGTGATCGCGGAACCGCGCACCGCCCGGCACGCCCGGCACGAGCAGCAGGCCGGCGGCGGCGCGAGCGACGCTTACGAAGTACTGCGGCGGGCCGCCGAGGAGGAGCAGCGGAAGAAGGCGGCGGACGAGGCCGGCAGGTCGCGCCGCAAGAAGAAGAGGGGGAAGAAGTCGGCCGCGCCCGCCAACCCGGCGCTGACCAACACCGCCGCCGTGATGCTCTCCCTCGACAGCCACAGCGGCTCCCCGGTGCCCGCGGCGCCGACGGCCGCGGAACAGATCGACCCCTCCGTGCTGCGACTCCGCGTACAGCAGGAGGGCAAGGCCAAGATCCTGGGCGTACGGCCCGACTTCGTCTCGCCGGCCTGGTGCGACCGGGTCGCCCGGGCGCTCGCCCCGCTGCGCGACATCAGCGGCGAGGCGACGGACAGCGCGCTGCCGGACGCCAGCCGGCTCCTCGACGTCATCGGGATGGAGCCGCCGACGGCCGCCGCGGTGGCCGCCCGCTGGCAGACCGGCGGGCAGTCCACGCTGGCGATGGTCGGCGAGTCGTACGACGGGCCGTTCGGCATCGACATCCGCAAGGACGGGCCGCACGGTCTCATCGCGGGTACGACGGGCTCCGGCAAGTCCGAACTGCTGCAGACGATCGTCGCCGCGCTGGCGGTGGCGAACACGCCGGAGAACATGACCTTCGTGCTCGTCGACTACAAGGGCGGCAGCGCGTTCAAGGACTGCGTCCACCTGCCGCACACCGTCGGCATGGTCACCGACCTCGACGCCCACCTCGTCGAGCGCGCCCTGGAGTCGCTCGGCGCCGAACTGCACCGCCGCGAGCACATCCTCGCCCAGGTCGGGGCGAAGGACATCGAGGACTACCAGGACCTGGTGCGCCGTAACCCAGGTATGGCACCGCTGCCCCGACTGCTGCTGGTCATCGACGAGTTCGCGTCCATGGTCCGCGACCTGCCCGACTTCGTCACCGGCCTCGTCAACATCGCCCAGCGCGGCCGCTCCCTCGGCATCCACCTGATGCTGGCCACCCAGCGGCCGTCCGGCGTGGTCTCGCCGGAGATCCGGGCCAACACCAACCTCCGTATCGCCCTGCGGGTCACCGACGGCGGCGAGTCCTCGGACGTCATCGACTCGCCCGAGGCCGGCAACATCTCCAAGAACAACCCGGGCCGCGCCTACGTGCGCACCGGCGCGGCCTCCCTCATCCCCTTCCAGTCCGGCCGCGTCGGCGGCCGCCGCCCCGGCACCGTGGACCCGATGGCCATCGCCCCGTGGACCGGGGAGCTGGACTGGGCCGGTCTGGGCCGCGCGGCGCTGGCGAAGCCCGCGGCCGCCAAGAGCGAGGAAGAGGAGATCACCGACCTGAAGGTACTGGTCGACGCCGTCCGGGAGGCCAACGCGCACCTGCGCATCCCGCAGCCCCACAGCCCGTGGCTGCCGGCCCTCGCGGAGACCCTGCTGCCGGAGGACCTGCCGCCGGTGCAGGGCCTGGGCGCGCTGCCCCCGGCGCCGTACGGCATCGAGGACCTGCCGTCGAGCCAGGCCCGCCGCGCGGTCGCGATCGACTTCGCGACCTTCGGACACCTGCTCATCGCGGGCGCGCCGCGCAGCGGCCGCTCCCAGGTGCTGCGTACGATCGCGGGCTCCCTGGCCCGCACCCTCTCCTGCGCCGACGTCCACCTGTACGGCATCGACTGCGGCAACGGCGCGCTGAACGCGCTCACCAAGCTGCCGAACTGCGGCGCCGTGGTGGGCCGCAACCAGAGCGAGCGGGCCGTCCGGCTGATCCGCCGGCTGTCGGCGGAGGCGAGCAGGCGGCAGGAGCTGCTCGCGGAGTCCGGCTTCGCGGACATCGGCGAGCAGCGCGCCGGGTCGCCGGAGGACCGGCGGCTGCCGCACATCGTGCTGCTCCTGGACCGCTGGGAGGGCTGGGTCACCTCCCTGGGCGAGCTGGAACACGGCGAGCTGACCGACGAGTTGCTGACCCTGATGCGCGAGGGCGCGAGCGTGGGCATCCACCTGGTGATCACGGGTGACCGGCAGCTCCTCACCGGCCGGATCTCCTCCCTCACGGAGGACAAGCTCGCCCTGCGCCTCGCGGACCGTACCGACTTCACGATGCTGGGCATCAACAGCCGCAAGGTGCCGGACGAGATCCCGCCCGGCCGCGCGTTCCGCAACGAGACGGCTACGGAGATCCAGTTCGCGCTGCTGAGCGAGGACGCCACCGGGCAGGGCCAGAACGCGGCCCTTGCGGCCATCGGAGAGGGGGCGACCCGCCGGGACGCGGCGGTGCCGCGGCACCTCCGTCCCTTCCGGGTGGACTCGCTGCCCAGCCGCATCACCTTCGGCGAGGCGTGGCAGCACATCGACCCGGCGGCGGCCGCCTCGCGGCTGTGGGGCCTGGTGGGTGTCGGCGGCGACGACCTGATGGCCTTCGGCCCGGACCTGGGACAGGGCTCGCCGGGCTTCGTGATCGCGGGCCCGGCGAAGTCGGGCCGCTCGACGGTGCTGATGAACCTGGCGCGTACGTTCGTGGGCCGCGGCGTCCGCCTCGTCGTCGCCGCCCCGCGGACCTCCCCGCTGCGCGAACTGAAGGGCCTCGAGGGCGTGCTGGCGGTCTTCACGGGCAGCGACATCGAGGAGGACGAGCTGCAGGAGGCCGTGGCGACGGCGTCCGTGGAGCGCCCGATCGTCATCCTGATCGACGACGGCGAACTCCTCGAGGACTGCGACGCGGAGGACGAGTTCAAGAAGCTGATCTCGACGGGCTCCGACCGCGGCATCGGCATCGTCATCGCCGGCGACGAGGACGACGTCTGCTCCGGCTTCAGCGGCTGGCAGGTCGACCTGAAGAAGTCCCGGCAGGGCCTGCTGCTCTCCCCCCAGGACACCTCCAGCGGCGAACTGATCGGCGTCCGCCTGAGCCGCAGCTCGGTGGGCGGCCCGGTAACCCCGGGCAAGGGGCTGCTGCACCTGGGCAACGGGGAGGCGTTCACGGTGACTGTGCCGGTGGGGTGAGCGGCGACGTGAGCTGTTGACCGTGTAAGCACAACGGGAGGGGAAACATGGGCGGGCACGACCGGCTGGTTGTCGACTACACGCTGCTGGGGTCTTCGAAGAGCAATCTCCGGGACATCAGGAAGGTCCTCGAGGGCATCAACGACCACCGCGACGACATCCGGGACATCTGGGGTCACGACAGCATCGCCGGAAAGATGGACGAGTTCGTTACCAACTGGGACAACTATCGACGCGAATTGCTGGAAAACGTCAAGGACTTGGGGAAGCACGTAGAGGGTGCGCTCAAGAGCTTCGAGAAGCAGGACCTTGACCTGAAGAACGCGACCGAGAAGAAGCACGGGAAAAACGGGGGATAGTAGCTGATGGCACCAGGTAAGGGCAGGCGGCGACCGGTCGACTGGCATCCGCTGGCGGAGAAGGACCCGGTCCCCGGCGATCCGGAGGACATCCGGGACGAGGTCCGCAAGATGAAGGACCTCGCCTCGACCCTTCGCGACCAGGCCCGCATCCTGCGCAAGGTCGACGACGGTGACGCGCTGAAGGGGAAGTACGCCGACAAGATCCGCGAGAAGTCCGGCGAACTGGAGAAGCACTTCCGTGAAACGGCGGCCCGCTACGAACGAGTGGTCGGCGACCTCGGCAACTGGGCCAACGACCTGGAGGGTTACCAGGAGCGGGCGGACGGAATTCTCAAGGCCGCAAAGCAGGCCGATGAGCACCACGCTGCCGAGGTGAAGAAGAAGGAAGCCGAGGCGAAGAAGGACGGCGACAAGAAGCCGCCGGAGGAATCCGACCCCGACAGCCACCTGGCGACGTACCACAAACAGCTGAACGACGTCATCTCCGACCGCGACACCCGCGCCCAGCACTACGCCGGCAACATCGGCGATGACATCTCGGACATCATCAAGGACAGTGGCTGGGAGGATTTCAAGGACTGGGTGCACGAGAACGCGGATACGATCAAGACCGTCGTCGAAGTCCTGAGTTGGGCGGCGACGATCATCGGGGTCGCCGCCATGCTCTTCACGCCGGTCGGATGGCTGGCGACGCTGATCACGGTGGCCACCATCGGTCTCACGGTGGCCGTCGGCGTCGGGCACACGCTCTTGGCCCTTTCCGGCGACGGGAACTGGACAGACGTCGCCATGGACGTCTTCGCGCTGGCGACGTTGGGAGTCGGCAGCGTCGCCATGAAGGGCGTAAAGGCAGCCTCCACAACACTGAAGGCCACCAGCCGAGCGGGGCGGTTCAATCGGTACACGAACCTGCGCAAGCTGCTCGACAAGAACGTCACACGCTACGGCGTCAACTCGGCGCGTGGCCAGAAGGCGCTTCGGGCAAAACAGGCACTGCGCGGGATCGGGGCGAAGGAAACACGACCCGCGACGACCCGGATGGACACCCTGCTGAGCGGCGAGGGGGAGGTCGCCAGCGCGTCCAAGTTCGCCAAGCGGATGCGAGCCGAATTCGGCAGCGATGCCAACGTCAAGGGTGCGGCTGATGCGGTGGACAAGGCTGTGACCAAATTCCGGTGGAACTATGGGGCTGCCACTGGGGTGGACCTGGGAGACAAATTCGGGGAAAAAGGCCCGATCGCGGACCAGTACGGAGACGCCAAGGATGTCCTGACGCGTGAGGTCGGCAGCCGTTGGTGACGGCCCCGAGGTGAAGCCTGGCCGACCGAAGTCGAGCAAGCCAAACCCGAAGCAGTAAAAAGCCTAGAAAGTAGAAGACAGTGGCGACAATCCCGGCGAAAAGCCCTGAAGAGTCCAGGGCCATGAAGCTCCTTGCTGTGTGTGCGCTGGTGCCGATCCTCTTTGCCGCCTTCCAGGATCTCGGCAGCAAGTATGGCGGAATGGACTGGCTCACCATCGAATACTTCGTGTGGCCGGCCATGATTTCGCCGGTGTTGATGCTGGCTCTGTTGATCGGAAACCGAGAACTCATCCGTGACCCGCGGAAGGGCGCCAACTTCTCGCAAACAATCAAGATCGTTTCCTGTCTGTACTTGATCCCGAATGTCATGTCGGCCATCGGTTACAGCTGGCTGGCCGTGATTTCGCTGCTCGCCAGCGTGACGATCTTGGTGGCCGACCGGCTTCTGAAGAAGCAGGCGTCCGCGTGAGTGCATCCGATCTCGAGCAGCAACCACCGGCTGCCGAGAGGGCCACTCCCCGTGGCTACGAGCTCGTCCTGCCACCGGGCTGGACCCGCATCCCCCTGCGAAACGGCACGAAGGAAGCACTCGAGAAGGTCCTCTTCTCCCATATGCAGCAAGTCCCGGAGGGCATCCCCCGGGACGATGCGATGCGCTTCCGCCTGGACATGCGCCGCCATATCGAGAAGCAGGCCCGTGCTGCCAAAAGAAACGGCGGCCTTGACCTCTACCTGCCGGTGCTTCCGCGCGGCGGGGTCTTCCTCATGGCCTCGTTCATCGTCGCCGAAATGCCGATCGGCCAGGACCGTACGGTGCCGCCGGAGGCAGTGCTCGATCAGCTGGTCAACGAGGGCGCCCCCGGCGGAACGGCGTCGAAGGCGGAAGTGGCAGGGGCACCGGCACTCCGCCGCTTCTACCGCTCCGCCCCTGACGTGGCGGAGCTGAGCTCTGCCACCGAAGCCGTACAGCAGACCGCCCTGCCGGCCTGTCGGGTCGAGTACGTGATCCCCGTCGTGGACGATCCGGGCCGCTGGATCAGCATCAACTTTTCCACACCCGGCGACGGCGACCTCGACAGTGAATTCACCGGTGTGCTTGTCGAGTTGTTCGACGCGGTGGTCGGAACCTTCAAGTGGAGTTATGAATGAGCTGGCTCAACGTCAAGCACGCCATGAGCCTCGCCCCGTGGATCCGCATCCCGCTCATGTGGCCGGAACCGGGCCTTGAGGACGTCGAAGAGGCGCAGTCGCCGGAGGCGTGGGCGCGCTACTTCGCCGAAGGCCTGTGGGAGGATTTCGCGTCGGAGAAGCCGGAACCGGGCGAAGTCGACCTGCTGACCAACATCCTGTTGATGTACGCCCTCAGGGCGCCCGCCGCCTTTCCGGGCTTCGAGGTCTTCCTCCATCTCCCGCACCCGAGGGAGATCCCGATGCCGACCTATGTCGATCTGGTGGAAATCGAAGAAGGAGAAGATCGGGAAGCGGCACTCCGTGCGCTGACCCATGCCGATGCCGACTACGCAGTCGAGCCGCCCGTCGTCGAGGACTTCGACTCCCCACATCTGGGATCCGGTCTGCGGGTGCTGCGCTATTACCAGGACCCGGACCCCGACAGCAACGAGGTGCACGTCGGCGTCCGTTACGCCTGGCGCTACGAGAAGGACTCGGAAGCCGCGGACGTCCTGATCATCCTGAGTGATCCCTCCGCCGGCCGGGTCCTCCGCGCCCTCGAAGACGTCGACGAATTCGCCCGGACCATCCGGATCAGCCCGGACGAGGAAGCGGACAGCTGGATGCATGCGTGACCCTGATCGACAATCCGGTGAGCGGCCGACGTCCAAGGAAACGAGTAACCGCGTGACGCACAGCACTCCCCTGCAATACGGGCTCGACTTCACCGAAGAACTGGCGGACGGGTGGATCGCCGTCCCGATCCTTGAAGGAAGGGGAGCCGCCCGGACGCGACGCAAGTGGGCGAAGAACTTCGCCGAATTGCACTGTATTCTCCTCACCGGCGATGAGCGTCTCAACAAGGCGCAGGTGAAGGAATTCGCTCGCATTCTCGAGGGTCTCTCGGAACAGCTTCCGCAGAAGATTCCCATGCAGCACCTGTTCGCGTACGCGCCGGATCTCCACAGGGCCCCGTTGCCGTTCTTCTTCTACGCAGCGGAATCGACAGGGCCAGTGGAACCGGTCCTGGACACGCTGGTGCAGCGTCACGAGCCCGGCGCCTTGCAGGCGCCGCACATAGTGGACTTCAGCACCGACAACCTCGGCAAGGGGTTGCGCTCCGTTCGCCGGTTCGTGCACGAGGGGAGCGGGGTCCCGTGCATGTCGGTCAACTACGGGTGGCGCGTCGACTCTCTTGGCATCGACCTGTCCCTGCGCACCGTCAGCGATGACATCGAATGGGTGTCCGCGAACATTGACGCGTTCGACGATTTCGCCCGCAGCCTGTATGTGATTCAGTGACACGGAGATGGGGATAGTGAATGGCGCGGCAGGCGCACGAGGTCGCTGTCGGCGGGGAACGCGCAGCTGAGGAACGAGCTCGGCAGGACCGGTCGGCGTTTCTGCGATGGCTGCTGTTCTATCTGGTATCCGTGGCCGGCATCGCGGGACTGATGTGGCTGGGGCCTGCGGTTCCATTGCCAGGCTGGATCAGGGCCCTGGGCTTTCTGTTGGCAGCGATCCTCTTGCCGCTCGCCTCGATTCTCGTACCGGTCCTCCGGCTACGGCGTATCCCTCGAAAGCAGCGGAAGGGGGCGTGGCAACTCGTGCTGCCGATTATCGCGGGCGTCGGGCTGGCAGTGGTGTCGGGCGAAGCCGGCGAGGACGCGGCGTTGCAGGAGCGTGGCCAGTGGATCAAGGCGCAGGTCGTGGCGGTGGAGGACAAGAAGACCGACCGGTGCACTGTGGAGAGGCTCGACGGGCGGGAGATCAAGCCCTCGCTCTCGGAGGGCGGTGGCTGCGATCCCGAATTCGTTGACGAGGGTGACGTGCTGAGGGTTCGGTACGACCCCGAGGAGGCGGCCGGCCCCGTGGACGATTCCTGGGAGCCGGGCTCCTACGGGGGCGGGATCGCCGGTCTGGGGACGGTATTTGTGGTCTTCGGTACGTGGGGCAGCACACGGATGGCCCGTTGGGACCGGGACTACGTCGGCGCGTAGCACTTGGGACTGGCGTGCGAACACATTGCCCTCATCGTTTGAAACCGCCAAATCCAGGAGGTGGCATGACGTCGTCCGGTAAGGGTGAATCCAGGGCCCTGCTTGCAGTTCGAGTGACTGCGCTCGTGCCCCTACTCTGGTTCCTTCTAGTAGGGGCGATCGGGAAAATCGCAGGGACGCACTGGCTGCCGATCGAAGCGTCCGCCTGGCCCTTGATGATCGGGCCCGTTGTATTGACTGCGGTGTACGTGAAGTATCGACGGGATATCCAGTGCGCCGCTGAGAATGTACCCGACGTGCGATGGTTGTACAGGATCGCTGCGGGGTTGTTTATTCTCGCGAATGGCCCACTGGTGGCCTTCTATTCGTGGGCCGCCGTGATTCCGGTAGCACTGTGTGTGGCAATCTCGTTGGACGGGCTGATCAAGAGGCCCGGCCAGAAGGCTCCGTGATCTCCAGCAGGACGGCCGAAGGGACGCCGACTGGGATACAGCCGCATCATCCCGCCGGGGTGGCCTCGGCTCCCCGCCGTGACCTGGGGGAGAGGGCTCGTGCTGCACGGCGTAACGGCGGGACTGGCGTCAGCCGTCACCGCTGCACCAGCGGAGGGGGGCTTGGTGAGGCCGGCCTGATCCTCATCGCCTCCGGTCAGCCCTCCGTGGGCCCCTCCGATGAGCCCTCTGAGAGCTCCTTCAGTGGGTGGAGTGTTCCCAGCAGAAGATGGACCAGTTCCGTCACCACCGCGTCCAGAGGGGCGTCGATGAAGCCCGCTGACCATTCGTAGAGGAAGCCGTTGACCGCGGCGACGAAGACGGTGGCGGCGAGGCGGTAGTCGCGGGGGGCGGCCTCGCCGCGGGCGGCTGCGGCTGTCAGTTCGGCGCTGATCAAGTCGGCCCATTGGGCGCGGCGGGCCATGCGGTGCTGTTCGAATGCCGGGCTGACGCCGACGACTTCGACGAAGGCGACTCGGGCTCGGCGGGGGTCGTCGGTCACGGCCTCGGCGTACGCGCGTACCGCCGCGGCGGCCCGCTCCTCGACGCCCCGCTCGGCGGCCGCCGCGAGCGCCGCCACGGCCGCCTCCTCGCCCCAGCCGTTGACCTGCGCGTGCAGCGCGGCGAGCAGTTCCTCCAGGTTGCGGAACTCCTCGTAGAACTGGCGGGTGGACAGGCCCGCTTCCTCGCACAGCGCGGTGACGGACGTGGCGCGGTAGCCGGGGCCCGCGCCGAAGAGCTGCAGGCCCGCTTCCAGGAGTCGCTCGCGGCGCTCCGCGCGCCGTTCGGCGGCCGGCCTGCCCGCGTACTTCCGGGTGGGTTTACGGGCGGGCCCGCCTCCCGACCGCGCGTCCGCCACCGGTGCCTCCGTCTCGTTCCCGACCCGACCCAACCCCACCCGACCCAACCCCACCCGACCCAACCCAACCCAACCCAACCCCACCCGACTCCGTCCTCCGGAGCCGGGCGTCCCCGCCCCGCAATTATCCCGTGCACGGGTATTGCCTGCCGTCAGGGCCGGACTTACCGTCAGGTAACCGATTCTGAACACAACCGTTTTCGGATTCTCGGCGATGCGGTGTGCTCGGACGGCGACGGCCCCCTCACCTTTCGTGCCTCGTGATCGTTCTCCTGCTGTACGAGGCGGGCCGGCGGTTTCCCCCACCCCCACCCCCACTTCTCAGGAGGACATGATGGAACGCACCCCTGCCCGCGGCAGACCATCCGCTGCCGTACGGCGCTGGAGTACGGCCCTGGTCACCGCGGTGTGCCTGAGCGCGACCGTCCTCGGCACGGCCGGGCCCGCGCGGGCCGACACGGCACCGGCCCGGGAGTCCGTGCCGGTCGGCGGTCTGCCGGAGGCCGTGCACAACTTCCTGTACAGCCCCGACGCGGTCGCCGGCGCGAACGACTGGGGCTGTGAGCCGGACGCGGCGCACCCGGAGCCGGTCGTCCTCGTGCACGCCACCGGCGTGAACGTGGGTGCGAACTGGACGAAGATCGCCCCGACGCTGGCCAACGAGGGCTACTGCGTCTTCGCGTTCAACTACGGCATGACCGGGCTGTCGGCCGGCCGCGTCGGCGGCCTCGGCGACATCGCGAAGTCGGCCGGGACGATGGCCGCCTTCGTCGACAAGGTGCTGGCCGCGACCGGGGCCCGGAAGGTCGACGTCGTGGGCCACTCGCAGGGCGGCATGATGCCGCACTACTACCTCAAGCGGCTGGGCGGCGCGAAGAAGGTGGACACCGTCGTCGGGCTGGCGCCGTCCAACCACGGCACGACCCTCAACGGCCTTACCGAACTGGGGCGTTCGCTCGGCGTCCTCGGCCTCGTCAATGGCGTCTTCGACGGGGCGGGCGCACCGGCCCTGCACCAGCAGGAGGCGGGCTCGGCGTTCCAGAAGGAGCTGTGGGCGGACGGCGACACCGTACGCGGGGTGAAGTACGTGGTGATCGAGACCCGGCACGATCATGTGGTGACGCCGTACAGCAATGCCTTCTTGACGGCGGACGGTGCGGCGGAGGGCGACGTTCGGAACGTCACTGTTCAGGATCAGTGTCCGAAGGATCCGGTCGGGCATGTCGGCATGTTCGTCGACGGGCCGACCGTGCAGAACGTCGTCAACGCGCTCGGGCCCAATGATCCGGGTTTCCGGGCGGAGTGCGCGGACTACGGTTTCGCCTTCTGACCCGTCGGGCATCGGCACATCCCCACCCGATCTCCTGCACAAAGCCGCCCCGACAACTGCACGAAAAGTGCCGGCCGACAGAGCCTCAGAGGAGGAACGGGGTGATGAGGCCGAGGGCGATCATGCCTGTGCAGAGCAGCCAGAAGCTGATGCGGGTGCGGCCGCGGCGGCTGAGTTCGGCGGAGACGGCGCACAGGCCGATCAGGGCCAGGTACGCGGCGACCGTGTGGGCCGAGGTGTGCGCGTCGATGTGTTCGATGAGGGCGCCGATGCCGCCGGCCAGGAAGAGCAGGGAGACGACGAGCTGGGTGAGACGGGCGTCGCGGGGGCTCGACGGGCGGTGGCGCCGGCGGCGCAGTACCGCGCGGCGCTCCCGCGGCGTGGCGGACTCCATGAGGAGTGCGATGCCCTGGTCATCCAGGTCGTTGTGGGGAGGCATGCGCGGGATCGTACCGAGGGTGGTGGCGTTGTGGGACGGGGTGCGAAAGGGCTGGTGGAGGTTGTCGGGGCGGGGTGTGGGGAGTGTGTGACGGGCGTGTGATCACCCGTCACCGTGACAGTCGGCGGTTCCCCGCACCCCGCACCCCGCGCCCGCCCCGGTACCCGCACCCTCACCCGTCACACATCGTCAGCCCCGCCCGATATAAGGCATCCCCGTAGCCATCACCGTGGCGAACTGGACGTTCGCCTCCAGCGGGAGCGCGGCCATGTGGAGGACCGTGCGGGCGACGTCCGCCGCGTCCATGACCGGTTCGACGGCCAGTTCGCCGTTGGCCTGGAGGATGCCGGTCTGCATGCGGCCTGTCATCTCCGTGGCCGCGTTGCCGATGTCGAGCTGGCCGCAGGCGATGTTGTACGGACGGCCGTCCAGGGACAGGGACTTGGTGAGGCCGGTCATGGCGTGCTTGGTCGCGGTGTACGCGATGGAGTGCGGGCGCGGTACGTGTGCGGAGATCGAGCCGTTGTTGATGATGCGGCCGCCCTGCGGCGACTGGTCCTTCATCGCGCGGAAGGCCGCCTGGGCGCAGAGGAACGCGCCGTTGAGGTTCACGTCGACGACCGAGCGCCAGTCGTCGTAGGAGAGGTCCTCCAGGGGGCCGGGCGGGCCGAAGGTGCCGGCGTTGTTGAAGAGCAGGTCGAGCCGGCCGAAGCGGTCGTGGACGGCGGAGAAGAGCGCCGCGACATCGTCGGGGTCGGCGACGTCGGTGGGGACGGCGAGGAGCTCGGCGCCGTCGCCGGCCAGTGCGGCCGTCTCCTCCAGGGCCTTCGCGCGCCGCCCCGCCAGCGCCACCGACCAGCCCGCGGCGGCCAGCGTCAGCGCCACCGCGCGGCCGATGCCGGATCCGGCGCCCGTCACCACGGCCACCTTCGGATTCTCCGTGTGAGTCATGGCAGGAGCGTAGGCCACTCAAGTCACGTCACATCCCGTGCCCCGGACCAGGCCGTCCGGGCGAGTATGCCCCGCTGTGTCCGTTGCGGGCCCAGTCCTCATCCCGCCGTCATCGTTGCGTCGTACATCCGACGCCACGTCGCCGCCCCCTGCCTCTGCAATCACAGCAGACAACGAGAAGTCCGAAAACACTTCAGCCAGGGCAGGGGCAGATGACTCAGCACTCCCAGCACGACCAGCGGTTGCGGGCCGCCGCCGAGCATCTCGGCCGCCGTCGCTTCCTCACCGTCGCCGGTGCCGCCGCGACGCTCGCCTTCGCGACCAACCTGCCGGGCGCCGGCGCGGCCTACGCTGCCGAGGTGGACGCGAAGCAGCTCTCCGAGAACCCCTTCACGCTCGGCGTCGCCTCCGGTGACCCGCTCCCCGGCTCGGTCGTGCTGTGGACGCGGCTGGCGCCCCGCCCGTACGAGCCGGGCAACGGCATGCCCGACGCGCGCGTCTCCGTGCGCTGGGAGATCGCGCACGACGAGAAGTTCACCCGCATCGCCGGGCAGGGCAAGGCCGAGGCGCACCCGGAGTTCAACCACTCGATACATATTGAGGCGACCGGTCTCGGCCCGGACCGGGTGTACTACTACCGGTTCCGTGCCGGTGACTGGATCAGCCCGGTCGGGCGGACCCGTACCGCGCCCGCCCGCGGCGCGCGCCTCCAGAGCCTGCGGCTGGCGGCCGTCTCCTGCCAGGCGTACCACGACGGTTACTTCACCGCCCACCGGCACCTGGCGGAGGAGGACCTGGATGTCGTCTTCCACCTCGGCGACTACATCTACGAGTACCCGGTGAACGCGGTCGGCGGCGCCCGGAATTACAGCGACCGGACGCTGCCCGCATTGTTCAACAAGGAGACCGTCACGCTGGAGGACTACCGGCTGCGGTACGCGCTGTACAAGTCCGACCCGGACCTGCAGGCCGCGCACGCCGCCCACCCCTTCGTCGTCACCTGGGACGACCACGAGGTGGAGAACAACTACGCCTCCGACATCAGCGAGAACGACCTGCCGCCGGCCGAATTCCTGGTGCGCCGCGCCGCCGCCTACCGCGCGTACTGGGAGAACCAGCCGCTCCGCCGCCCCCAGCAGCCCCGCGGCTCCGACGCGCAGCTCTACCGCCGGGTGCAGTACGGCACGCTCGCCCAGTTCGACATCCTCGACACCCGCCAGTACCGCTCCGACCAGGCGTACGGCGACGGCTGGCACGCCCCGGGCCCGGAGTCCACGGACAGGAGCCGGACCCTGACCGGCGCCACGCAGGAGCGGTGGCTGGCCGACGGCTGGCGCGCCTCCGGTGCGCTGTGGAACGTCGTGCCGCAGCAGGTCACCTTCTCCGAGCGGCGCAGCACCACCGGCGCCGACTACAAGGTCAGCATGGACTCCTGGGACGGCTACAGCGCCTCCCGGGACCGCGTGCTGGCCGGCGCGGAGGCCGCGGGCGTGGACAACCTCGTCGTCCTCACCGGCGACGTGCACGTGCACTACGCCTTCGACATCAAGAAGGACTTCGCCGACCAGGACTCGCGGACGCAGGGCGTGGAGTTCGTGACCACCTCCATCGCCAGCGGCAAGGACGGCGCCGACCGGCCCGCCAACTGGGACGCCTACATGGCGGCCAACCCGCACATGAAGTTCTACAACGGCCGCCGCGGCTATGTGACGGTCGAGCTGGACCAGGAGAAGGCGCGCGCCGACTACCGGACCGTGTCCGCGGTGACCACGCAGGGCGCGCCGGTCGCCACCGTCGCCTCCTTCGTCTCCGAGGCGGGCGACCCGGGCCTCAAGCCCGCCTGATCCAGCCGTCCGGGGGGTGCAAAACAGGCCGGGGTCCGCGCGGACATGACACCATGGTTCGTACATCTACACACCATGGAGACACTCATGTCGGACCCCGGCCACGCCACGGCCGAGAGCCATCAGAGCCGCCCCAGTCCCCGAATATCCGCCGCGACCGGCGGCCCCGGCCCCGGTCCCGCAGCTGACGGACCCCTTCCCACCGGCCCCGTTTCCACCGGCCCCGCGCCGACCCCCGCGGTACGCCGTACGAGCCTCCTGGTCACCCTCATCCTGGGCGGCCTGACCGCGGTCCCGCCGCTCTCCATGGACATGTACCTCCCGGCCCTGCCGGCGGTCACCCGGTCCCTGCACAGCCCCGCCGCCACCGTCCAGCTGACCCTCACCACCTGCCTCGCCGGCATGGCGCTCGGCCAGATGGTGGTCGGGCCGATGAGCGACAAGTGGGGGCGCCGCCGCCCGCTCCTCATCGGCATGGTCATCTACGTACTGGCCACCGCCCTGTGCGCGGTCGCCACCAACGCCGAGTTCCTCATCGGCGCGCGGCTGATTCAGGGCCTGGCAGGCGCGGCCGGCATCGTCATCGCCCGGGCCGTGGTCCGCGACATGTACGACGGCGTGGCGATGGCCCGCTTCTTCTCCACCCTGATGCTGATCTCCGGTGTCGCGCCGGTCGTCGCGCCGCTGATCGGCGGGCAGATCCTGCGCATCACCGACTGGCGCGGCGTCTTCGTCGTGCTCACCGTGATCGGCGTGCTGCTCACCCTCGTCGTCTGGCGGAAGCTGCACGAGACGCTGCCGCCGGAGCGCCGGCACGCGGGCGGCCTCGGCGCCGCGCTGCACACCATGCGCGCGCTGATCACCGATCGGGTCTTCGCCGGGTACCTGCTCGTCAGCGCCTTCGCCTTCGCCGCGCTCTTCGCGTACATCAGCGCCTCGCCGTTCGTGATCCAGGAGATCTACGGCGCCTCCGCGCAGACCTACAGCCTGCTCTTCGGCATCAACTCCGTCGGGCTGGTCCTGCTCGGCCAGCTCAACGGGAAGGTGCTGGTCGGACGGGTCTCGCTGGACAAGGTGCTGGCGATCGGGCTGGGCCTGATCACGCTCGCGGCCGCCGCGCTGCTGCTGATGTCCACCGGCGTCTTCGGGCCCGTCGGGCTCGTGCCGATGGCCGCCGGGCTGTTCGTCCTGATGGCCTCGATGGGCCTGGTCATGCCGAGCACCAACACCCAGGCGCTGCTGCGCACCTCGCACGCGGCGGGCTCCGCCTCGGCGCTGCTGGGCACCTCCACGTTCCTGATGGGCGCCGTGGCCTCCCCGCTGGTGGGTATCGCGGGGGAGCGGACGGCCGTGCCGATGGCCGTCGTCCAGGGTTCCTGTGCACTTCTGGCGCTCGCGTGCTTCCTGGGACTGTGCCGTCCGTGGCAGCGTAGGGAGGAGTCCACGGAGGACGGCGGTACCGGCGAGAGGACCCGGCTCTGAACGCACCCGCACCACTACGCCACGGCACCCCCGCCCAGGCGGGGCTCGATCCGGCATGGACGCGGCGGCTCGTCGCGGAGATCCGCGCGCTGCCCGGAGGGCCGGCGCCCTGCTGCGCAGGGGTCGTGGCGGTGGCGGGGCGCGGGCCGGTCGTCGCGGTCGAGGAGGCCGCGGGGTGGGCGCTGCGGTACGGGTCCTACGACGTGGACCGCGGGCGGGGGATACCGCTGGCCCGGGAGCGCTGGGAGCCGGTACGGGCGGGCACGGTCTTCGACCTGGCGTCACTCTCGAAGCTGTTCACGGCGATCGCGGTGCTGCAGCGGGTGGAGCGCGGGACGCTCGGGCTGGACGACCCGGTGGCCCGCCACCTGCCGGCCTTCGCGCCCGCCGTAACGATTCGCCACCTGCTCACCCACACCTCGGGGCTGGCCGCCGAGCTGCCGCTGTACGACGGGGCCGTGGCCCCGGGGAGCGACCGGCTCGGGCCGCTGTGGGCGGTGGCCGCGGCTGCCGTGCCGGGCCCCTTCTGCTACTCCGACCTGGGCTTCATCGCCCTCCAGCGGCTGCTGGAGACGGTCGAGGGCGAGCGGCTCGACGTCCTCGTCCGGGACGGCATCACCGGCCCGCTCGGCATGATCAGCACCTCGTACGGGCCGCTGGCCCCGGCCGGGGTGGCCGCCACCGAGGCCGAGGTACTGCTCAAGGCCCGGCGGCGGTCCTGCGCGGGCGGCGTGGTCCGCGGCGAGGTGCACGACGAGAACGCCTACGCGCTGGGCGGCGTCGCCGGGCAGGCGGGGCTCTTCGCCACGGCACAGGACCTCGCGGTGCTGTGCCGCGCGCTGCTCACCGGC